>CAZFLU010000037.1:0-8008 GCA_964519195.1 uncultured Planctomycetia bacterium
CTTGCCGGTCCTTACGATCTCTCCCGCTATTTTACATATGTCGCCGGCTCCTAGCACTAGAACGATATCCCCCGCCCGCGCCTTGCTTAGAACATAACCGGATATTTCTTTTTTGTCCATGAGCCTTGCCGGGATCTTGCCTTTTTTTCTCATTGCTTTTAGTATGCTTGCCGCGTCCGCTCCTTTTATTTTGTCTTCGCTCGCCGCGTAAACTTCAGCCAACACGACTTCGCTTGAGCCTTTAAAGCTCGCCGCGAACTCCCTGAAAAAGGTTTTTGTCCTGCTGTAACTGTGCGGCTGGAACACTGTTATAAGCTTAACGGGTTTCAGCGAAAGCGCTGCTGCTATGGTAGCTCTTATCTCCGTTGGATGATGCGCGTAATCTTCTACTACTCTTGCCCCGCATGCGAAGCCGGTTGTCTCAAAACGTCTTTTTACGGGCCTAAAATCATTGATGGTTCTTTTTATTACCCTCTTTGAAAGCCCGAGTTCAATGCCAAGCGCTATAACTGAAAGTGAATTTAGCACGTTGTGCTTACCGGGAATATTGATCCTGAAACGGCCTATTTTTTTCCTGAACGCGTAAACCGTGAATTCCGAGCGGAAATGCTTCTGCTTAACGTTCGTTGCGATAACTTGAGCCCTTTTTGAAAATCCGAAAGATACTTTTTTCCCGGGATATTTTTTCGCCAGGGGCCGCAGGTTCGTGTCGTCGCTTGAATAAAAAAGAACGCTTTCCGAAGGTTGCGCCTTAAAGAATTCCTCAAAAACACTAAGAAGATGTTTTTTATTCTTATAATGCTCCGCGTGTTCCATTTCTAAATTCGGTATGATAAGATGGGTGGGCCGGGTTATCGCGAACAATCCGTCGCTTTCGTCCAGCTCCGCCGTTAGAACTTTTTTCGAACCCGATTCCGCGTTTCCCTTAAAGTGCGGCGACTCGCCGCCTATTATTATTGTCGGTTCAGCCCCGGCGTTTTTCATAAGAAAAGCGGCCATGGCGCTTATGGTGGTCTTTCCGTGCGTTCCGGTAACGGCTATGAATTTATCGTGCATTTCGGAAATTTTTTTAAGAAGTTCCATGCGGGCAAAAACCTGTATTTTTCTTTTTCTTGCCTCTCTTAGCTCCGGGTTGCCCGGCCGTATGCACGAAGAACGTATGATGATATTCCGTCCGGTTATAAATGAGCGCCTGTGCCCGCGATATATTTTAATACCCTTCTTTTTGAGTTTCGTTGTCATATCATTCATTTCCGCGTCGGAGCCCGTTATGTCAAATCCCTTATCAGCCAGGATAAGCGCGAGGGCGCTCATGCCTATCCCGCCTATACCGATAAAATGGACCCGAGAATTTTTTTTATCTAATTTCATCTCGCCCATTCCACAACCTCGTTCTTAAGACGTCCTGAAGCGTCTTTAACGCTTAATGCCGTGGCCTTTACGCGCATATCGTTCCTTTTTTGCGCGTCGCCCGACAGCTCTTTTATGACAGATGCCATTGCCTCGGGGCCCAGCGATCTTTGGTCCTTGAATATAGCGGCTCCCGCTTTTTCAAAAAAATGAGCGTTATGCACCTGATTATTGCGCTCATCGGGATAAGGAACAAGTATCATGGGTTTTCCGAAAGCGGCAAGCTCAAAGATCGCCGCGGCTCCGGCGCGGCTTATCGCCATGTCGCACGCGCTATACGCCAGATTTATGTCTTCTATGAAATCCAATACTTTTGCGTCCGTATTGTTTTCTTTATATATAGCCTTTGTGCTTTCAAAACCTCTCGCGCCGGTTATGTGGACAACCTGAAAAGTTGATCTTTCATGGCCGTTAAAAAACGCGAAACTTCTGGCAACGATATCATTAAGCGATACGGCGCCCTGGCTTCCTCCCATTACAAGGATAGTAAATCTATCCTTCTTCAATTTGAGCGCGCTGAACGCTTCCTCTTTCATTTCAGCAAGGCTTCCCTTTCTTAGCGGATTTCCCGTAAAAACAGTTTTTTTAGTATCGAAATATTTTTCGCTTTCCCGGAAACTTACCGCGATCCGCCCTGCGAAACGTCCCAGCATTTTATTTGTTCTCCCCGGAACCAGGTTTTGTTCATGTATCATGGTGCGCATGCCCATGAAGGCAGCCATCAGGACAACGCCCCCTGCGGTATAGCCTCCGAAGCCTATTACAACGCGCGGCCTCTCGCGAAGCAAAATAAAAAAAGCTAATAAGCCGTCGAAGAAAAGTTTCGCCAAAAATACAAGGCTTTTAACGCCTGTTTTGTATGGCATTGGGTTCGCGGAAAGAAATATTTTTTTATACGGTTTTTCTTTCAGAATGCTCTTGTCCAGCCTTCTTCGGCTGGCTACAAAAACTATCTCCGCTTTGTCTTTCAAAAGTTCCTCGGCCAGCGCGACAGCCGGAAAAATATGTCCGCCGCTTCCGCCGGAAGCAATTAAAATCTTCATTTTGTACTCACTTAGTTTTTAAGTCCTAAGTACTAAGTTTTAAGTTCCTAATTATAACTTAAAACTTACAACTTAAAACTTTTTCAGTCCCTCATAGCGTTAAGCATGATCCCTATCCCGAACATGTGAAAAACAAGCGACGAACCGCCGTAACTTATGAACGGTAAGGGCAAGCCTTTCGTAGGCAGTGTGCCGGTGCTTACTCCTATGTTCACAAGGACCTCGAATGTGATGAGTATGGCAACTCCGAAAACTATCATCCTGTTAAAAGCGTTCTCGATCTTAAAGAACGCGCGAAACGCCTGCCATATAAGCGCTGCAAAAATTACAAGCACGCAGGTCGCGCCCGCGAAACCCAACTCTTCTCCTATTATTGAAAATATGAAATCCGTATGGGATTCAGGCAGATAAAAAAGTTTCTGTTTTGACTGCCCCAGCCCTACTCCGAGAAACCCTCCTGACCCGAGCGCGAGAAATGATTGTATGATCTGAAAACCCGCGCCTTCAGGGTCCTGCCATGGGTTGATAAAAGTAAGCACCCTTTGCAGCCTGTACGGAACCATTATTATAAGGTAAAGCACGAACGGCACTCCCAAAAGAGCCGTGTACAGCATGTGCCTTATCGCGGCCCCGCCTATTAAGATCATCATGAACCCAACGAAAAGGATGCTTACAGACGTTCCCATGTCCGGTTCAGCTATCACTAAAAATGCGCAGAAAGCGATAATGCCTGCGGCCGGCATGTACCCCCGGGTAAAGCTCTTAAGCTTATATCCTTTGCGGGCAATAAAATCGGCAAGATATAGTATAAGCGCTATTTTGGCAAGTTCCGAGGGCTGAAAACCAAAAAATCCTATCCGGAGCCATCGCCTTGCGCCTCCTGCTGAAACGCCGATGCCGGGTAAAAGTACAAGGAAAAGTAAAAATAAAGAAAAAAGCAAAACCGGCTTAGCTGCCCTTTTAAAATTATCGATCCCTAAAGACATGCCGAATAACATGAAAAGAAGTCCTACTGAAATAAAGAACAAATGCCGCTTTAGAAAAAAAGCGCTGTCCCCGTATCGCTCATAAGCGTATATGGCGCTTGAACTGTATATCATTATAACGCCCATAACAATAAGGAGCGCTGTAATTATAACGATCGACCTTCTTATATGAGGCAGCGTTTCTCTTGTCATTTCCTAAGCTCCTCGACCGTTCTTTTAAAGACCTCGCCCCTTTGTTTATAATCCCTGAACATGTCGAAACTTGAGCACATCGGGGATAGAAGCACCGCGTCCCCCGGCTTTGCGGCCCGATACGCCATGCGCACGGCCTCCTCCATTGAAGATGCTTCGCGAGTTTCAACAATGCTTTTAAAAAGCTTTTTCATTTTCGGCCTCGTTTCGCCTATAAGTATTACTTCCTTGACTTTCTTTTTTACCGCGGGCACGGTTTTTTCATAAGAAAGGTTCTTGTCTTTTCCGCCTGCTATAAGAATTGTGGGCCTCTCCATGGATTCTATCGCTTTTATGGCTGAATCGATATTGGTTGCTTTAGAATCATCAAGGAACATTACTTCGCCTATCAAGCCCGCGGATTCTATCCGGTGATGCAGGGGTTTGAAATTTTTCAGGGCCTTTTCGATATAAGTTTTTCCTATTCTAAATAGATCCGCCGCGAGCGCGGCAGCCAGAACATTTTCAGAATTGTGCGCGCCTTTTAAACCCGCGTTATCGGGTTTCGCTATTTTCCTTGTTCTACCAGAACGCGTAAGTTTTATAGCGCCTCCCTCAAGGCTTGCTCCTTCCACAGCTTCTTTTGTGCTGAAATACAGCACTTCCGCGTGGCCATTATAGGATTCTCCAAAATTTCTGGCATTTTCTCCGTCATGATTCAATATTATAAAATCCCCGCTTGACTGGTTCTCGAATACGCGCCTTTTAGCGGCGATATATCCATCCATGCTCTTATACCGGTCAAGGTGGTCTTCGGTTATGTTGAGCACTATAGATACATTGGGCCTGAATTCTTTTATGCGTTCAAGCTGGAACGAACTTACTTCCAGAATGACAAAAGTATCCTTTGTGATATTATCTATCTCGCCTGAAAAAGCATTTCCGATGTTCCCGCACACAACGGTTTTCCTGCCGCCGGCCGTGAAAATATCTCCCAGAAGGCGCGTTACAGTGGATTTCCCGTTAGTGCCGGTTACGGCTATGATCTTGCCCTCGCAAAAAAGATACGCGATATCAATCTCGCTGAATATCGGGATGTTGCGCTCCTCGGCGTACTTGACCGGCATGGCGCTATTCTCAACGCCCGGGCTCAAAACAATGGCGTCGGCATCTTTAAGGAACTTTTCAGTATGTCCTCCGATCTCATGCTCAATATAGCGAGAGCTCAAGACGGCGCTTCCTTTTTTAACAGCTTCTGTTCCAAAGGCATCTGTAACGGAAACGATTGCCCCTTTATTATGAAGAAGAAGCGCGGCTTTCAGGCCGCTTTCTCCCATGCCGACCACTGTTACTTTTTTATTCCTGAAATCCATATAATCTTTCCTGCTTACGCGTCCGGGGCATTCCCGCGTTGCTCACATTAATTTAAGTGTGGCTATCCCGAAAAGGGCAAGAACGAACGAAATTATCCAGAACCTTACTGTTATTTTAGACTCCGGCCAGCCTTTAAGTTCAAAATGATGATGAAGCGGAGCCATTAAAAATATCCTCTTGCCTGAAGTCTTGAAGGAAATGACCTGTAGTATAACGCTGAACGCTTCAGCAACAAAGATCCCGCCTACTATAACAAGCAGGAATTCTTTTTTAATAAAAATGCTAACAAGCCCCAGGGCTCCTCCGAGAGCGAGCGAGCCCGTGTCGCCCATGAAAACCGTAGCCGGATAAGAATTAAACCACAGAAATCCCAGCGCGCTTCCCGCGAGTATTGAGCAGAACACGGTAAGCTCGCCCGCTCCGGCAAGGTAAAACATGTTAAGATACCCGGCTAAATTCATGTTGCCGGCAAGATAGCTGATTATCGCGTATGTAACAGCTATAAAAGTAACGCACCCTATGGCAAGTCCGTCAAGCCCGTCTGTAAGGTTAACGGCGTTGCTTGTCCCGGCGACTATGAAAATAACGAACGGAATATAAAAAATGCCGAGATTAAAAAGCGCGTGTTTAACGAATGGAAGATACAGGGCCGTGGAAAACTCCATGTTAAAATAGAGGTAAAGCGCTACACCGGCGCCGAGCGCGAGCTGGCCTATGAATTTAGTAAGCTTGCTTACGCCTCTTGATCTTATTTTTATCAGCTTGACATAATCGTCCACAAATCCTACGAGGCCGAGCCATAGAACGCTTATAAGACAAAGAACCACATATTGATTATCAAGCCTTGCCCAAAGAAGAGTGGATATTACAATGGATATTATTATTATGATCCCGCCCATCGTAGGCGTTCCTTCTTTGTGTTTATGGAGCTCATACAAATTTCCGACGTATTCTTGCCTGGGAAGCTCTCCTATTTTAAAATATGAGAGTATTTTTATTATAACCGGCCCGAGAAACACAGCCAGAAGAAAAGCGGTTATGCTTGCCATGGCTGCCCTGAAAGTTATGTATTTGAAAACGTTAAATCCGAACCATATGTCCCGCAAGGGGTAAAGAAACTGATATAGCATTTTTCTCCTTTAAAGTTTGCTGAAAAGCTCGATGGTCCTCTCCATCTCCATTGAACGCGAACCTTTGATCAAGACAACGTCTCCCGGGCATAAGAGTTGTTTCATAAAAGCCGCGGCTTCATCGTGCGTTTTTGCGTGATATGTTCCTTTCATGCCGGCCCGCTTTGCTGCTTTATGTATATCAAATGAGCGCTTGCCCAGTGTTATGAGCGTTTCCACGGGGCTCTCGGCAACAAGTTTTCCCGCGACACAATGAAATTCTTTGGTCTTTGGGCCGAGCTCTAACATGTCGCCTAACACGATCATTTTTTTTCCGCGCGAGGCGTGCTCACCGAGAGCGCTCAACGCGCATTTCATTGAAACAGGATTTGAGTTATAACTGTCATCGATTATAAAAATGCCCTTTTCTTTTTTTATTTCCATGCGCTTCGGAACGCCGCCATGAAAAACCCGCAGTTTTTCTTTTATATCGCGCGCCGGAACGTTGAACATTCTTCCTATGGCGATACCTAAAAGCGCGTTGTATATGTTATGCCTTCCTATCATGGGCAGTGAAACTTCGCCAATGCCCTTGACCTTGAAGAACATCCCCCTCGCCCTTACTTTTATATCCGTTGCCCTGTATTCGGAATTCCTTTTAATTGAAAAATAAACGCGATTGAGGCCTTTTCCCTTTACCGCAGAAAGGTAAACGTCATCCTTGTTAAGAAAGAGCGTTGCCCTTTTCGGAAGATTCTTGATCAGCTCGGTTTTTGCCAAAAATACGTTTTTAAGGCTCTTGAGGAACTCAAGATGCGATGGCCCTATGTTAGTTATGGCGCCCATTGTGGGCCTGGCAATATCCGAAAGGCGCGCTATTTCGCCTCTTTTTCGCGTTCCCATTTCCAGAACAACCACGTCATGGCACTTTTTAAGCCGGAGCAGGGTGAGGGGAAGCCCGATATCGGAATTTTCTGACGCTTTGTTCTTAAGAACTCTGTATCTTGCCGAAAGAACATGAGCGGCCAGTTCTTTCGCGGTTGTTTTTCCGCTCGAGCCGGTTATGGCCACGACCGGCACTTTCCGGCTTTCTCTCATTGTTCTTGCCATGTCCGCGAGGGCAGTTATAGTATTTTTTACTCTGACAACACGGTTTTTATATATTTTTTTGACTTTTATTTTTTTTGAAACGACCGCGAAAGAAGCGCCTTTCTTAAGCGCTTCTTCGGCAAAATCGTTCCCGTCAAAATTCTTTCCCTTCACGGCAAGAAATATCTCGCCTTTTTTCAAAGTTCTTGAATCTATGGATACGGGGCCGGGACACTTTATGAGTTCTTTTATGGTCATATTTTTTTTAAAATTTCAGCGGCTATTTTTTTATCGTCAAACGGTACGGACCTGCCACGGCTAACTTGCGCGATCTCGTGCCCCTTGCCGGCTATTAACACTATATCATTTTCCTTAGCTTTTTTTAATGCATTTCGTATGGCTTTTTTTCTGTCCAGAATTACCGCGTAATTCTTTTTTTTCAGGTTCAATCCTTTTTTTACATCCTTCGCTATTTTTGCCGGGTTTTCGCCGCGGGGATTATCGCTTGTAATTATAACCAGCTCTGAAAATTTCTGCGCGACGCGGCCCATGAGAGGCCTCTTCTTTTTGTCCCTCTCGCCTCCGCACCCGAATACGGTTATTATGCGGCCCCTCGCTACCTGCCTCAAAAAGGACAGCACATTTTTGAGTGCCGCGTCTGTATGAGCGTAATCAACAAAAACATCAAAGCCGCCTCCCTCCCGCACGCGCTCAAGCCTGCCTCTGACGCTCCGCACTTTTTCTATTCCGCGCTTCATGCTTGCGCTGTCCATTCCCATTGCCCGCGAGGCGCCTATCGCGGCAAGCGCGTTATAAATATTGTGCA
>CAZFLU010000038.1:0-7970 GCA_964519195.1 uncultured Planctomycetia bacterium
TGCTGGACTGGTTGCGCAGGGCAGGAGAGCATTGCGAGGCGCTATCGGCCTCCAGCCATTTTGGCACCAGCCTGTCTTTTATCTCCGCGCGCGCCTCTATTAGCTTTTTTAGAAAAGCGTCTTTTCCTTTAAGCGTTATAACGTCGCCTTCTTTAACTATGTACGAAGGTATGTTGACTTTTTTATTATTCACATACGCGTGATCATGAAGCACGATTTGACGGGCTTGCGGCCTGGAATAAGCAAGGCCCAAACGGAAAACAACATTGTCAAGCCTGCGCTCCAGCTGCTGAAGCAGCATGTGGCCTGTAACGCCCTTTGCTTTCTCGGCTATGCTGAAATAACGGGCAAATTGTCTTTCCAGGGCCCCGTAGATCCTTTTGGCCTTTTGTTTTTCGCGTAGCTGGATCCCGTAATTTGATTCCTTCCTGCGCCTTTTTCCGTGCTGGCCCGGCGCGTACGCCCTTTTTGTTACTGCGCATTTTTCAGTATTACAGCGGGTGCCCTTTAGAAAGAGTTTTTCACCATATGCCCTGCAAAGTTTACATTTAGCTTCAGTGATACGTGCCATTATTCTGTTTCTCCTTATTAACTATACTCTTCTTTGTTTGCGCGGCCTGCAACCGTTATGAGGAATTGGCGTAACGTCGTTTATGGCCCGTATAGTTATGCCCGCGGATTGCAGGCTTCTTATGGCGCTTTCGCGCCCTGAACCGGGACCTTTTACAAAAACCTCTACCTCTTTTACTCCGAAATCGCGCGCCTTTCTGGCGGCGTTTTCAGCCGCGATACCAGCCGCGAACGGGGTCGACTTCTTTGAACCGCTAAAACCGGAAGCCCCGGTTGAGGCCCAGCAAATAGTGTCGCCCTTTAGATCTGTTATCGTAACTATCGTGTTATTGAAAGTCGCGAGCACATGCGCTATTGCTTTTGGTACGTTCTTGTGGACTTTCTTCTTTGTTTTTAGCTTTTTTTTCTGCATCTTTATTCATCCTTAACTTGTTTTCTGGTTTCCTTGCTTCGCACTACTCCGACTGTTTTTCTAGGGCCTTTTCGCGTGCGCGCGTTTGTTCGCGAGCGCTGTCCCCGCGCGGGCAGGCTTCGCCTGTGTCTGGTACCTCTATACGAGCCGATCTCGATGAGCCTTTTGATGTTGGCGGCTACAGCGCGTTTAAGGTCTCCTTCAACGCTGCAATCCTTCTGGATCACAGATGTTATTTTGGAAACTTCTTCTTCCGAGAGATCTTTCGCCCTCTTGTCAGGTCTTACGCCGGCTATCTTCAGCACTTTATTAGAAGTTGACCTTCCGATACCCTGTATATAAGTCAGAGCGATCTCAATACGCTTTTCCCTGGGTATGTCTACACCTATAATTCTTGGCATAAGTCTCCTCTTTTATTATCCCTGCCGCTGTTTATGCTTAGGGTCGGAACAGATAACCCGCAGCACTCCCTTGCGTTTTATTATTTTGCAATTCGAACATATTTTTCTTACGCTTGAACGTACTTTCATATTATTTACCTCTACGCGTTATTCTTCCTCTTGCCAGGTCATAGGGCGAAAGCTCGACCGTAACGCTGTCCCCCGGCAGGATCCTTATGAAATGCATTCTCATTTTTCCGGAAACATGCGCCAGCACCCTGTGCCCGTTCTCGAGCTCGACCCGGAACATTGCGTTTGGCAATGTTTCCGCTACGATCCCTTCTACTACGATCCCTTCTTCTTTTGGGCTCACGTTACTATCTCCGCCTTATCGTTTCTTACTATTATCGTATGCTCAAAATGAGCTGAAAGTTTTTTATCCTTTGTTACGGCCGTCCACCCGTCGTCCGCGATCTCTATGTCTGGAAGCCCTTCGTTCACCATGGGTTCGATAGCCAGTGTCATGCCGTTTTGAAGGACCCTTCCCTCGTTGGGTTTTCCGAAATTAGGAACTTCAGGGTCTTCGTGGATCTTTTTTCCTATTCCATGCCCTACAAAGACCCGCACAACGCTGAAACCGTTCGATTCAACGAACGATTGTATTGCCCAGGATATATCCTGGACCCTGTTCCCGCTCACGGCCTTTTCTATTCCGAGATCGAGGGCCCGCAAAGTAACGTTCATAAGATTTTGAGCCTCGGGTTTTATTCGCCCGACTGCGAAGGTTTTCGCCCCATCCGCAAAAACCCCGTCGCATTCAACTCCCACATCTACGCTTATAATATCGCCCTCGGTCACTTTTTCCGTATCGCTCGGGATGCCGTGCACTACAACATTATTTCTGGAGGCGCATATAGTTGCGGGGTAGCCTTTATATCCCTTGAAGGCCGGCCTTGCCCGATGTGTGCGTATGAACTTTTCCGCTTTTTCATCAAGTGTTTTTGTGGTGACCCCGGGTTTTATCATGCCGGAAAGCTCGAGCAGGCATTTCCGCAATATGGAACCCGCTCTTCTCAGGCTGTCCAGTTCGCTGGTTGACAGGCCTGCGCTCATTTCAATTTCTCCGAAACGAAAATGTCGCGAATTACCTCAAAAAGATCATTCACGTCAAGGTCGCCCGGCACCTCTTTTAGAAGGCCTTTGGCCTTATAGAAAGCTATTAAAGATCGCGTTTCTTTATCATATACAACAAGCCGGTTCTTTACCGTGTCTTCGCTGTCATCTTTGCGCTGGAAAAGTTCTCCTTCGCAATGATCGCATGCGCCTTCATTTTTAGGCGGCATGTTCTTCACGTGAAAGTTAGCGCCGCATTTTTTACATACGCGCCTTCCTGAAAGCCTGGCGATCGATACCGCGGGAGATGTTTTAAAATATAAAACAAGGTCAAGGTTCTTTTCCTCTTTTCTAAGGGCCTCGTCCAGCTTGTCTGCCTGCTTTTCGTTCCTGGGAAAACCGTCCAGCATGAATCCTTTTTCAGCGTCTTCACGGGAGATCCTGTCCATTACAAGCTTTATCACAACGTCATCCGGAACAAGCTCTCCTTTATCCATGTAACTCTTGGCAATGTTCCCGGTCTCGGTCGAGTTCTTTACAGCTTCCCGCAGCATATCTCCTGTTGATATGTGAAGAACATTGAACTCGCGCGAAAGAACTTTTGCCTGCGTGCCCTTTCCCGCGCCCGGAGGCCCTAACAATACAATGTTCAAGTTAACGCCTCCCCTTAATGCGGCCTTTTTTCATGAACCCTTCGTAGTGTCGCACAAGAAGATGCGATTCTATCTGCCTCATTGTGTCCAGCATTACTCCTACTATAATAAGCAGCCCTGTCCCTCCGAAGAAGCTGGCCACAAGATAGGGTATCTTCAGAGACTGCGATATTATGCTTGGCAAAACCGCTATTATTGACAGGAAGATCGCGCCCGGCAGCGTTATGCGTGTCATTATAAAGTCAAGGTATTCCGCAGTTTGCTTGCCCGGCCTTATGCCCGGCACGAATCCGCCGAACCTTTTCATGTTATTGGCTATATCTATGGGATTAAAAGTGATAGCTGTATAAAAGTAGCAGAAAAATATGATAAGCAGTGAATAAATAATATTATACACAAGGCTTTCACGCGTAAGCATGGTAGCGATGTTTTGCACGGCCTGGCTCGGTATGAGGCCGGCTATGGTTGCCGGAAAAAGTATAATACTTTGCGCGAATATTATGGGTATGACCCCCGCCTGGTTAACTCTAAGGGGTATGAATGTGCTTTGCCCGCCGTAGATCTTCCTTCCCACTACACGCTTAGCGTATTGTATCGGTATCTTCCTTTGCCCCTGCGTAATGGCCACGACAGCCAGAACTACGGCAACCAGCATAAAACCCATCAGGATAAGGGTGAACGGATCAATTTGCGAATTACCGGGCGATGTGGGGTTAAGAAGTTGTATTAGCTGATACACTGCCGTAGGCATTCTGGAAACTATGCCTGCGGTTATTATGAGGGATATTCCGTTCCCTATGCCGTATTCCTGTATTTGCTCGCCCAGCCACATTATGAACGCTGTGCCGCTTGTCAGAGTGATAACCGTAAGGATCCTGAACGCCCATCCGGGAAACTGCACGATTTGCATCCCCTGGAATCTCGCCGGATTTTCGAGCCATAAGGCTATAAAGAACGATTGTATTATGGCAAGCACAACGGTCCCGTATCTTGTGTATTGAATGATCTTTTTTCGCCCTTCCTCGCCTTCGCGCGATAGCCTTTCGAGAGCCGGGATAACAGCGGTCAAGAGCTGTAATATGATCGATGAAGATATGTACGGCATTATGCCAAGGGCAAAAATAGTGAGCCTTTGTATCGCTCCCCCTGAAAACATGTTTATCATCCCGAATAATGTCCCTCCTTGCGTCTGGGCGATATTCGCGAAAAACTGCGAGAGCTTTGCTCCGTCAATTCCCGGAGTGGGTATGAAAGCGCCTATCCTGTAGACCGCGATAAGGCCCCCTGTTATGAGGATCTTTCTTTTAAGGTCCGGAATTTTAAAAAGATTGGAGAATGCTGCAAACACTTATATTACCTCTTGGCCCGGTCTTGTACGGCTTTTCCGCCCGCTTCCTCTATTTTTTTCTTTGCGCTGGATGAGAATGCGTCCGCTGATATCGTAAGCGATTTTGTGATCTTCCCTTCGCCCAGGATCTTTAAAGGCATTTTTTCGTTTTTTATAATGCCCGCCTCTTTAAACGCTTTTTTATCGATCACTGAATCCTTTTTGAAATGATTCAATTTTTCCACATTCACGACTTGATACACTTTTTTATCAACGCTTGTAAAGCCGACTTTAGGCAAGCGCCTTATAAGGGGCATCTGCCCTCCTTCAAAACCTAAGCGAAGAGCCGGTCCGGACCTTGCTTTAGCTCCTTTGTGTCCGCGGCCGGATGTTTTGCCGAGGCCTGAACCCGGACCCCTTCCTACTCTTTTATGGTTTCGATTTGCGCCTTTAGGTCTTTTGATATTATGTATTTTCATTTTTTAATCCGTTTTCCTGTAAAGCCGGAGTGTTTTTAAGCCTTCAAGCGTTGCTTTTACGGTGTTGATGGGATTCCTGGAACCAAGGCACTTTGTTAATATATCCTTTATCCCGAAGGCCTCGCACAGGGCCCTGACGGAACCGCCGGCAATTACGCCTGTTCCCGGCCTGGCGGGTTTAAGCATTACCCTTCCGGCTTTGAAACGGCCAATGGCTTCGTGCGGTATCGTGCTATTTCGAAGCTGTACTGTTACGAAAGATTTTTTCGCGCCGCTTATAGCTTTGCTGATAGCAGCCGAGATCTCATTAGCTTTTCCGAACCCTATACCTGCCATGCCCTTGCCGTTACCGGCTACGACCAGGACGTTGAACGAAAACCTTCGGCCGCCTTTTACGACTTTCGCGACCCTTCGTATGCTGACGACTTTTTCAACAAAATCTTCCTGCTGCTCCGATGTTCTTATGGCGTTCTCTTTTTGTTTTACTTTTGCTTTTTTTTCCATTTTCTCCCTCAAAAAACTAAACCGTTTTTCCTGGCAGCGTCCGCGAACGCCTTCAATCTTCCGTGATACTTATAACCGGCCCTGTCGAAAACAACTTTCGCGAACCCTTTGGACTTGGCGTTTTTGGCAAATTCCTCCCCGAGCGCTTCGGCGGCTTTTACGTTACCGCCGTACGCCGGTTTTGACCCGGTGCTTTTGGACCCGGTGGATAACGCGAAGACCGTACGGCCTTCCGCATCGTCCACAAGCTGCGCGTAAAGATTTTTATGACTTCGTGAAATACATAATCTAGGCTTTTCTTTCGTGCCGTGTATTTTTTTTCGCAGAAGTTTTTGTCTTCTTTTTCTTCCGGTGACTTTTTTCATTATTAACCTTTATTTTACAACTGTTTTTCCGGCTTTATGCCTGACATGTTCGCCGATATAGCGTATGCCTTTTCCGGTATAAGGCTCTGCTTTGAAAAACCCGCGTATTTCAGAAGCGACCTCCCCTACCTTTACTTTGTCTATGCCGCTTATTTTTATTATAGTGGGTTTTGGCGTCGCGAGAGTTACGCCTTCGGATACCTTATAGCTTACAGGATGCGAAAATCCTAATGTTATCTGCAGGGTGTCTCCCTGGGCCTGCGCCTTGAATCCAACGCCCCGTATTTCAAGTTCTTTGCTATACCCTTCCACGACGCCTTTTATAAGGTTAAATATGACAGTGCGCGTAAGGCCGTGTAACGGGTCGTACATTTTTACATCCCCGGGATTTTCGATAAATACCTTTTCTTCTTTTACGGAAACTTCAATACCTGCCGGAACTTTGTGCTCCAGCTTGCCTTTCGGGCCCTCAACGTAAACAACGCGGTCTTTTACGTCTACTTTCACGTTCTTTGGTATGCTTACCGGTTTTTTTCCTACTCGTGACATTATGTATCCTTTACCATATTTCGCAGATCAGTTCGCCGCCGATCTTGCTTTCTTTGGCTTTCGCGTCCGTCATAAGCCCTTTAGAGGTAGAGATGATCGCGACTCCTATGCCGCCATAAACAGGCCTGATCTCTTCGGTTTTTTTATAGATCCGCCTGCCCGGTTTAGAAACGCGTTTTAGGCCCCTAAGGGCCGGCCCATTGTTTTTATCATATTTTAAATAGACCTTTACGGCGCCCTGTCCGCTGTCCTCTATCGCTTTAAAATTAGAAATGAACCCTTCTTTTTTCAGGATATCAAGGATATTCTCCGTTATCTTGGAGCGCTTGACAAAGACAGCTTCTTTTTTTGCGGTAAAACCATTTTTTAATATCGCCAACATGTCTGCTATGGGATCCGTAACGGGCATTTTATTAGCTCCTCTTGTATTTTTATTTGAATTTACTTCCGACCACTTACCAACTGGCTTTAACAACGCCCGGTATTTCGCCTCGCGAGGCTAATTCCCGGAAGCATATGCGGCACAGCTTAAATCTGCGCATGTAACCGCGCCTTCGGCCGCAAAGCTGGCACCGCTCGTACTTTCGCACCTTGAACTTAAATGGACGTTTTACTTTTTCTACCAAGCACTTTTTTGCCACTTTTTCACCTCTTGAACGGCATGCCAAAAAGGCGCAAGAGTTCCAGGCTTCGTTCCCTGTTCCCCGCCGTTGTAACTATTGTTATATCCATGCCATGTATGATCTGCACCTTATCAATTTCTATTTCAGGGAAAATACCCTGCTCTGTTATACCGAAAGAGTAATTACCTTTTTCATCAAACGACTTATCTGATATGCCCCTGAAATCGCGTATCCTGGGAAGCGCCACGTTTATCAACCTATCAAGAAATTCGTACATGCGCGCCTTCCGCAAAGTTACCTTGCAACCCACCAGGGAGTCTTTCCGTATCTTAAAACCCGCTATGGCTTTTTTTGCCTTCGTTACTGCCGGCCTCTGACCGGTTATCTGCGCTATCTCCTGCACTACTACGTCCAAAAGTTTCTTGTCCGCGGCGGCCTCTCCAAGCCCAACGTTCACCACTATTTTTTCAAGCTGCGGAACCTGATAAGCGTTCTTAAGGGCGAACCGTTCCATCATTTTAGGCGCTATTTCACTCCTGTATCTTTCAAGTAATCTGGGGATCATTTAAAATACCTCTTTGCATTTTTTACAAAATCTTGTCTTTGTTCCGTCTTTAATAATATCGTAACCTACCTTGGACGGCCTGTTGCACCCCTTGCAGAATATCGCAAGGTTTGACATGTTTATGGACGCTTCTTTTTGGACTATCCCGCCCTTCTGGTCTTCCCGTGTTTTCTTCTGGTGCTTCTTGATCATATTGGCTCCCTCGACAAGGGCCCTGTTCTTTGAATGTATTATCGAAAGGACCTTTCCGGTTTTTCCTTTGTCCTTACCGGAAATTATCATAACAATATCATTTTTTTTGATCCTGGCCATGTTATATCACCTCTGGGGCTAGCGAAACTATTTTCATGAAGTTCTTTTCGCGAAGCTCTCGCGCGACCGGCCCGAAAATACGAGTGCCGCGGGGATTGTTCTGCGAGTCAATAACGAC
>CAZFLU010000039.1:0-7791 GCA_964519195.1 uncultured Planctomycetia bacterium
ACTGTATAACAAGCGCGCCATGCTTGTGCGCTTTCTCCGCGATATCCGCATGATCATCTATCGTTCCAAAAAAATTAGGATTTTGCAGAATAACAGCGGCTATGTTATTATCAAGTCTTTTATAAATCTCTTCTCGCGAACTTTGCCCGTGCGCGATCGGTGTTTCTTCGAATTCAAGGTTAAGATTTGAAGTATATGTATAAAGCATTGTTCTATAGATCAAATTCACGCCGCTATCTACGATTATTTTGCGCTTTCCTGTAATTCTAACCGCCATCATGGCAGCTTCATAAAGCGCTGTTCCGCCGTCGTACAAAGAGGCATTCGCGACGTCCATATTCAAAAGTTCGCAAATAGCGGTTTGATATTCAAATATCGCGGTAAGCCAGCCTTGCGAGCTTTCCGGCTGGTAAGGCGTATAGGCTGTATAAAATTCCGAGCGTTCTGTTAGCGCGTCAACGGCGGCCGGCACGTAATGATCATAGAACCCTGCTCCCACAAAATTTGTAAGATTAGTGGCATTTTTTGCAGAAAGTTTTTTGAAGTGTTCGAGAACTTCGAATTCAGATCTTCCTTTCGGCAAATTAAAAGACTTGGGTCTTAGCTCCGGGCCTATATCGCAAAATAGATCTTCTATTTTACGCGCGCCGATCGTCTTTAGCATTTCCTTTTTTTGCTCTTCGGTGTGCGGAGCATAATTCATTTGGCTATCTCCTTGAGATGTTTTTCATAGGCATTCTTGTCCAATAGATTATTTTTTTCACTTTCATTAGCTATCTCTATTACAACAAACCACCCCTTATCATAAGGAAATTTATTAACAAGTTCCGGATTTGCGGCAAGCTCATTATTTACTTTAACTATCGTACCGGAAAGAGGCGCGTAAACACTTGATGCCGCTTTAACTGACTCGATCGTTCCAAGCTCTTTGAACTGCGCGCGATTATCGCCTTCTTTGGGAAGCTCTACGAATGTTATATCGCCAAGCGCCTCTTGCGCGTAATCAGTAATTCCGATAGTTGCTTTATTTCCTTCCATCTTGACCCATTCATGTTCTTTTGTGTATAAAAGGTTTTCCGGTACATTCATTGCGTTACTCCTTTGCTAATGTTAGTTCTAAGTTGTAAGTCTTAAGTTTTAAGTGTGCGCCCCGGAACTTATTACTTACTACTTAAAACTTATAACTTTAGATCAATTCCGGGCTGTCCCGTTTTTATAAAAAGGCTTATCGACTATTTCCGCCGGGATCTCTGTTTTACCGTTTTTTAAAATTACCCTCGCCCCTATCTTGTTCAAAGAAGACTCTATATAGCCCATGCCTATCCCGCGCTCAAGGCTTGGCGAAAAAGACCCGCTTGTAACTACGCCTATTTCTTTTCCGGAATTCAGCACTTTATAGTCATGCCTGGGAGAACGTCTTGAATCTGCTTTAAAATAACTAAGTACCATCTGCTTTTCGTTTTTCTTTTTAAGAATAGCTTCTTTGCCAATGAAATTCTTTTCTAAATCAACAAACCCCTGTGCGCCTATTTGAAATGGCGTTTTATCTGAATTAACGTCTTGTCCGTAAAGCGGCAATCCCGCTTCAAGCCTAAGCGTATCGCGCGCGCCAAGGCCCGCGGGTTTGAGTCTTTTATCTTCCAGAAGGCGATCCCAAAGCTCCGCTACTTTTTCGTTTGAGATATATAGTTCATACCCAAGCTCACCCGTATATCCTGTACGGCTTATTATGTTTTCTTCTCCAAGGATATCAAAGTTGCCGGATGTATAATAGTCAAGCTCTTTTATTCTTTTATCTATTTTTTTGCTAAGGATCTCTCGGGATAACGGCCCCTGAATATCAAGTTTTGCGGTTCTATCGGATATATCAGAGAGGGCTTCTTTTATCTTTAGATTTTCTTTTATGTGCCCGAAATCTGAATTCCTGGTCGCGGCATTTACAACGAGCATCCATTTATCTTTACCTAACTTATATACTATTATATCGTCCAGCACGCCGCCCGAAGCGTTTAGCATAAAACCATAGTGACACTTTCTGTCTTTCATGTCGGTTAAATTTTGTGTAACTACTCTATCCAGCCCCGTAGCAACGGCGTCTCCCTCGATCAAAAATTCACCCATATGACATATATCAAAAAGCGATGCGGAACTGCGCGTCCAATTATGCTCTTCTATAATACCATTATATTGTATCGGCATAAACCAGCCGCCAAAAGGCGCCATTTTTGCGCCAAGCGCCAGGTGTTTTTCATAAAGAGGCGTTTTTTTAAGTTCTGTCATCTTTTTTTGGTAAAGTGATGGCCTCTCCCCCTGACGCTAACATTGAATCAAATACTGCTTCAGGAAAACTGGGGTGAGCCGGTATTATTTTTCTTATTTTATCAATGTCTGATCCGATCAAAGACTGCACGATAGATATGAGGCTTGAAGCGCTTGGGCCTATTATGGAAGCGCCGACAAGCCGACCTTTATCAAAATATGTTTTTACAAAACCCTCTGTATCCCGCGAGGTAAAGGCTTTGCCGTTAGCGATAAAAGGAAACCGGCCCACCTTTCCTTCTTTTTTTCCTACGCTGGCTATTTCGGGCGTTGTAAATATAACGCTGGGTACTTTGTTATAATCCATTTTAGTTTTCAGCCCCATTATATTCTCGGCCGCTATTATTCCCTCGTGGGCCGCTGTGTGCGCGAGCATGTATTTTCCGTTAATATCGCCTATAGCGTATATATTCTTTATGTTCGTTCGCATATCAGGGCCTGATTTAATAGCGCCTTTTTCGACTGTTATATCCAGCGCGTTTATCTCCTCTTGGTTAAGAATGGGCTTTCTGCCAACCGAAATAAGGATTTTATCGGATTTAAATTCTACTTCTCGGGCCTTTTGCGATGCTTTTAGCGCAATTTTTCCATTCTCCTCGGACAGTCCCTTAACTTCGCATTCTTTGAATATCTCTATTCCTTTTTTATTAAGGATCTTTTCTATTTCTTTTGAAATCTCTTCTTCTTCTGTATTAATAAGCTGATCCATTTTTTCAACTATTGTAACTTTGCTGCCGAGAGCTTTGAAAACACAGGAAAATTCAAGACCTATGTAGCCTCCGCCCACTATTGTTACGCTCTCTGGAATTTTCTCAAGCGAAAATACTTCATCGCTTGTAACTATATTTTGGTTTGTTTTAAAAATGCCCGGACGCGAAGGAACGGAGCCGGTAGCGATAATTATGTTTTCGGCATAAAATTCTTTTATAATTCTTTCTTTCTTTTTATTTTCGTAAACAGTGACTTTATCTTTAGCTAAGATCGAGCCGTAACCTTTTATAACCTCTATATTATGGCTTTTAAGAAGCGCCTCAACACCCTTGACCGACTTAAGAATAGATGAATTTACATGGGCTCTTAACTGGTTAAAATCGGGTTTTACGGATTCCGTTATAACGCCTAATCTTTTTCCTTTTTCGATATCGCTTATCAGCTTAGCGGAAGCCACCATGGCCTTGGCGGGAATGCATCCCGTATTAGAACATACTCCTCCTAAGGCCTTTTCTTCTATTATGCAAGCCTTGCCGCCAAGCTGGCTTATGCGAATAGCGGCTGTAAAGCCGCCTATGCCTGCCCCTATTATAACTGCTTCATACTTTTTGTTAGTTGCCATAAAATAATAAGCGCCCGGATCATAAAAACCCAGGCGTTCGATTTTTAATTTTTAGCGCTTCCTCATGGTTATTTCCATGTACTACCAGTCGCGCGTTTTCCCGCTTTTTACTCTATTCGGATTTTATCAGAAAAAAAATGTGTTGTCAATACAAAGATAGTTTACTATCATTTTCAAATTAAAAGTGGACAGTTTTTAATGAGCTTTTCATTTTAAAAGCGGACACCCTTTAAAGACATTTTTTTGTTTGTCATTGCGAGGAGTGAAGCGACGAAGCAATCTCTAAACGATAACGTGTAACGCTGCTCGGCGGCATCCTCGCGGCGTAGCGAGTTAGTATATAAAGAGCGAGCCGCTCGTCTGCACGCCTCGTCCGCCCTAACGCGCCTCGAAATACTTCGCTTCAGGAGGCGAACTCGGCGTATGCCGAGCCGCCACCGAAGCGCGGTCAAGAGAAAAGCAAAATTTGATGCGGCCAAATTTTGCTTTTTTGAAAAGGAACGCTTGTTCTACGAAGGAAAAAGTGAAAAGCACCCCTTTATTTTAAAGGAGCCTGTTGAATAGGTGCCGTTCCAATAAATGCTTTTCCGTTATGATTTTCAATAATCTTAGAAGCTACCGTAGCAGATAAAGTATGGATACATGCATAATGGATTGTCAAAACAGCATCTTGAAGTTTCTGTTCATCTTCCAAAATCTCTACCTTTAGCCCCATATCTTTGCACTTAGAAGCAGAGAGATGTCGGGCATAAGATTTAGTTACCGCATGATCTTCGAGTTCTTTTATAATGGTATTTGCCTTTTTATCAGCATCTTTTTCACCATTAAACATTCCGCTAATAAGCCATTCTTTTGCCATTTCTTCAGACCACTTAATAGCCTTTTGGCACTCACCAATCAGCGTTGGGGTATATTTAGCTATAACCGCCTGCCAAAGTGGTATTTTAGTCGGATCTGCCTTGCATTCCTCGCACGCTGTTTTAAACTCTTCAAGAACTCCGTGTGCAGGCATACCTCTAAACTGAGGATCTATAGGACCAAGGCTTGAATGCTTTCCCATTATTATACTTTTACAGGCACAAGCCATCATGGTTCCCCCTGACAAGGCAAGCTGTGGAACAATTGCTCGCATGTTGGTACCAAACATATTCCGCAAATAATCAACTATCGATTCTGTGGCGGCTGTTTCTCCGCCCGGAGTATGAAGGATAAGATCTAACCCCTTGCTTCTATCCAAACCATGCAGAGTGGTCATGAATCCGACTTTATCATTGTCGTTTATGCCAAGGCCTCCCAATATTCCCTTTTGTAGCCAACCCGAATAATAAGTTATGACATTGCGCCCGGTAAGTACGATGAGTTCTTTGAGATATTTTCTGCGAATCATGTCAAACGTACTGCCAGACGCTTGGAGTTCATCTAATAATTGATTCCAATTAGACATGTTTCTGCTTGCTTTCTTTATGAGCTAATTTGCTGGTGTAGCCAAAAACTAGCTGATTAGAAGGTTCCTGTTGCGCTTCAGAAGATATCTCGGCTAAGGATAATATTCTTTGCCTTTCTTTTTCATTAAGTAAATTTAATTTTTTAAAGGCATTTCTTATTTCTTTTTCTTTCATGAGATCTGTTTTTTTCATATATTATTTTCTGTCTATAGTATATTTCCGTTCTATCTTTTTTTCAATAAAATAATCTGCTTTTTCCAGAAATGCCGCAAAAACCATTCCCGCTACTCCCCCTTCTCCCTCAAATCTCTCCTTGCCTTAACAATACTCGATTTGGAAACATGAAAACGTTTCCCGAGTTCAGGGCTGGACATAGTACCTATATCCTCACCTTGAGATTCTAAAAGAGTTCCGGCTATAAGGTAGAACTTTGCCCGCGTTGAGAGCTTCTCTTCCTGGATAATTTTAGATTCGATTGCAAATGTATCTCCCTGAATATCTATAAGCTCTACCCAAGCATCTTTATTATAGAAAAATTTCACATTTATAAGCCTGTATTTCTTTAGATCTCTGAGGCTTTTTATAACCTGACGTCTTAAAGCTGCGTTATTCCAAGATTCCGGAAGGCCGAGGCTTAATCCTATGGCTCCCATATCAACGAAGAAATCTCCTTTTTCTACTGTCTGGCTATATGCTGTAAGCAAGAGGTAAAGATCCATGGCGCGAGCCCGGTGCTTATTTAGCATTTTCGGAAAATACTCCTTGTCAGTCATAATTGTTTCCGGAAGAGAAATCTCTTTCGGCAGGTTTTTAGTATACAGTTCCCTATCGGGTTCTTTAGAGGGTGGGTCTTCCGGCATAATAAATGACTTAAGTCTGGCGAGTTTTATAGTAGCCAAATCCGGTGAATCTATAAGCGTAGCTGATTCATAATTATCTCTCAACGCCGAAATTGACCAGTTTGTGCTGCCTTCGACAACATAGCGACTATCAACTATGATCAGTTTGTCGTGAAGCCTTTGGTGGTAAGGAATGAAATGTATTATGCATCCGGCATTTCGCAGTTTGTTTATTTCCGGGTTTTCGCTAAGCCGTGAGTCGTCCGCTTCCATTCCCTTGAAGCGAGTATTTAGATATAAGGTAACGCTAACCTTCCTATCCCTCGCTTCTAATAAATCATTCAAGAGAAGCTTTACGGGGTTTCTTCCCTTTGTGCCAAGGCGAATTGAGTACATTGACATTACTATGGATTTTTTAGCACCGTCTAAAAGTTCAATAACCGCCGGTTCATATGTGCGATCTGAAATATCTTTTACTTTAGCGAGAATAAATGCGTCTTGAGCCGAAAGAACTGTAACTATCAGAAATGAGGCAAGAATTATACTTAATATATAGGCAGGTTTTCTAAAATGGTTGGATATCATTTTTCTTTTAAATAGTTAAAAATTATTTCCAGTTTAAATTTTTATATTTATTCATAAAGCTTATATATTTATCTGTAACTTTATCAACATCTTCCTTTAATAATCTGATTCCTTCTTTGGTAAAAATCGATTTTTTTTATATTTAAATTTCTTTTTATTTTTTTCTTTTACTGTTTTGTGAGACACATTACTTAATTTTTTGCTTGTTTATTGAATTATGTATTGTGCCCCGGAATTTCCTTGGAGATACGATTTTAACTACCCTTTCTAAAGTAGCCATGCGAAAAACCTCTTCTTATGCCGCGACTCGATTAAAATCAAGCGGCAATAATACTCTAAACTTGGTTCCTTTTCCGCCCATGGGTTCGACTTTTAGCCTACCCTTGTGCTGGGTTACTACAGCTTGAGCGATAAAATAACTGGGACCGCCTATTTTACCTTTTTCCGCGAACATCTTGCCGCCCATTGTCTTGCCGTCATTTATATGCTCGCTCAAATCCTGCCCTGTATCCGTCTGAATAATCTCTACCATGGAATGGCCTTCCTGCACGCGCGCCTTGATGTTCAAAGTACCGCCGTCTTCCATGCCGTAGCCGTAAATCGAGTTTATCGCAAGGTGCTTGAATAAAAGCGGAAGCGATTCCTGGCCGATTATGAATATCCCATGATCTACCTCGGTTTCCACTTTTATTTTTTGCTTTTCGATATTGTCCTTTAAATAAGTAATGGCGGCGCTAACCATATCGCTTACCCTATGAGCTTTTATTTCGCTTATACGGCTTTTTTCCTCATATTCCTTGATCCATCCGAGAATAGTTCTGATGAAAAGAAGTTTTTCCCGGGCCTTCTTCGCGTCATCTTTCAGCTTTTCCGGCTTATTGTCGTATCCACCTATGCCGATTAATTCCAGCGTCGGTGCCGCCTGCGTTAATAGATTATACATCTCATGATGCAGGGAGCCGAGAAGGTCCCGTATTACGGATAAGGTCTCGATTTCGCGAAGTTTGGATTGCATCTCCTCGCGTTCTTTTAGGAATTGGGCGTTTTCTATGGCTAACGCAGACTGATTGGCAAGGTTAGACAACACATTGAGATCTTCGTTTGAATATATCTCGCCAGACCTTTTAGGCCCGAGGACTAAGAAACCTATGAGATTATCTTCGATATAACTTGGTATCAATAAATCCGCACTAATCTGTCGCATCGTATCCCGTATTTCTTTGATAAAAACATCCCTCCGATCGTCATACTGCCTTCTTATTTCTTCGTA
>CAZFLU010000040.1:0-7072 GCA_964519195.1 uncultured Planctomycetia bacterium
GTGCCTTCTCAAATTTTGGTGCGTGGCGGCGAAGCAAGTTTTAATTATAATGCTAAAAAATTAAATTTTAAAATAAAAAAAGGGACAGTCTCAGGACAAAAATTACGACTAAAAGGTCAGGGCAGTCTCTGTCGATATTGTAGCCATGCGGGCGATCTTATAGTAACTTTATATAAAAAATGAATTTTAGGGAGTGAATTTAAATATCATGCTTGATTTAACCAAAAAAAGATATAGATTAAGAATAATTGACCCAGCCTACCCGGCATTTAACATATATTCTTATTCAGCTCGGAGAACTACGCCTCTTGGGCCTGTATGTGTGGCTACAGCTGTAAACGAAATGGAGGGATGGGATGTCGAGGTCATAGACGAGAATAATCTCCGCCGTTATGGACCCAAAGCAGATCCAAAAGGCGCTGACCACGAATTTTTGCAAAAGATGCGGCCCGCTGACATTGTCGGGCTTTACGGCGGATTAACAAGCACTATTCCGAGACTTTATGAGCTGGCCCGTTTCTACAAAGACAAAGGCGCCACAACTATCACGGGTGGCCAGCATTTTTTTGAGGATAATATAAAAGAAGCTCTCTTTTCCGGGATAGACTATGTTGTCCTTGGAGAAGGAGAAGAAACAATAAAAGATCTTTTACAAGCTTTATCCGGAAAAGGGGACTTGGATAAAGTAAAAGGCATCGCGTACATTAAAGACGGAGAAGTTTTTCGCACAGAACAAAGAGAACCCATGTCCGATTTTGATAAGCTGCCTCTTCCTGATTTTTCATTAGTTCGCTATGCTAATATTCAGGTATATCAGGTTGAGAGAATACGGGGCTGCGGAATGGATTGTGAATTCTGCACTGTTAAAGGCAGGCCTCGTCCGGCTTCTCCCGAAAGACTTCTTGAGCGCATAAGTTTTCTTGTTGAGACAAAAAACGCCAGGAAATTCTTTGTTGTTGACGACCTTTTTGGCCAGCAGCGCGACGAAACCATAAGATTTTGCAATATGCTGAAGGATTACCAAAAAAATATAGGTAAAAGACTCGATCTGGGTGTTCAGATAAGATTGGATAAGGCGAAAGACTCACAGCTTCTTTGCGCAATGCGCGGAGCAGGCATTAATTTTATAGCAATAGGATTTGAATCGCCTATTGAAGAAGAATTAAAAGCAATGAATAAGCATTTAAAACCGGAAGATATGTTAGAACTTACAAAAATATATCACAAATACGGTTTTTTGATACACGGAATGTTCATTTTTGGCTATCCAATGAGAAAAGACGTAAATTTCAAGATGACCGCTAAAGAACGCGTAAAACATTTTAAAAATTTCATCAAAAGATCCAGAGTCGACACCGTTCAGGTCATGCTGCCCGTTCCTTTACCCGGAACAGAACTTAGGCACAGGCTGCAGGAAGAAAGCAGGCTTTATTCTCTTAAGGATGTCGGCTGGGAATACTACGACGGAAATTTCCCGCTTTTCGAACCAGACGAGCCAATGATGGCGGAAGAAATGCAATCCGCTACAATGAAGATCATGGGCAAGGTCTATCAATTTAAGTACATTTTTATTGCAAGCCTTAATATCTTCTCATTTCCGTATCTTATGTTCTTTTTGCACAACATAAAATATGGATGGAGGATATGGTACAGGGCTTGGCGCAATTCTCTTATCCGTTTTGCCGGATGGATAGTAATGAAAAAATGGAAAACAGCGTTTAACAAAGATGATTTTCCGGAAAAAATACAAAAAGCAAGAAAGCGTATGCGTATTAAATAAAAAAATGCTGACTATATCCAGTATATTGTCTCTCAGTATTTTTTAACTCAGCGAATAATACCGCTCTCGTCGAAGCCGATAACTTACGCCGCGCTACCGCGAAATTTAGAGATATTTATTTTCGCCGGTAAAATCACATAAAAAAGGTAAAAATAGGTATGACCCTTTTTTGTTCGTTCATTGAATGGGCGAAGAAGGCCGGTTTTGTAGACCCGAAACAATTTGATTTAAGGCCATACCATTATGGTATAGTTATGAGAAAAAAGGGAGAGTAATGAAAATAGGAATTGTTATCGCAAGTAATGACGCGGAAACCTGCTGGAACGCTTTGCGTTACGGCAATTTTGCCCTCGGGCAAGGTGACGAGGTAAAAGTGTTTTTTATGGGCAAAGGTGTTGAATATCAGAATATAAGCAATGATAAATTCAATACCATTGCGCAAGCGGAAAAACTTATGCAGGCAGGCGGTAAGATCTACGCTTGCGGAAGTTGCATTAAGTCAAGAGAGAAAGAAGGTTCCGAAATGTGCCCAATTAATACAATGAAAGATATGTATGACATCGTGAAAGAAAGCGACAAGGTAGTAACGTTTTAAAAAAAGGGGTCACACCTATTTTTTATACTTTCGGATGGCGGTTGGTTACCGAAACCCTGACGTATTACACGACAGGCAGGCGGTATAGTAGGACTATGGAGAGCCTGACCGAGGCGATGGTAGGAGTGGAGCAGGATTACCCATAATGCTATACACTTATTCATAAGCGTAAATAAATAAGGATTTAGATTTGCATTTGAAGCAATTAGATGGTATAATTGCATCATATATTGAAGCGATTAAATAGCCTAATCGCTTCACTGGAGTAACTAGATGAAGTACATTTGGGAGCATAAAGATTGGTTTAATTTCAAATATGATGATAAAGTTTTACTTAAGCCGTTAAGCGAGCTTAGGGTATTGCAGGGTAAGCTATTGGGTCGCGTTGCGTCCCTTAACATTAAACTTGAAACCGAAGCTCAAGGCGCTATTTTAGTTGAAGAAGCTATCAGGACTGCGGAAATTGAGGGACAGAAACTAAACCGAGAAGCAGTCCGTTCATCTGTAGCCGTAAGACTTGGGCTGCCACATGGTATGGGACCACACGATAGGCATGTCGATGGGCTTGTAGACGTTCTCTTGGATGCGGTACGTTTTCATGATAAGCCCCTAACGCTGGAAAGACTTAACGGTTGGCAAGCAGCTTTGTTTCCTTCCGGTTATTCAGGTTTGAGAAAGATTGCTACCGGCAAACTGCGCGGACATGAACCCATGCAGGTAGTATCTGGGCCTATTGGCAAAGAAAGGGTGCATTTTGAAGCATTACCAAAAAGTCGCCTTAATAAAGAGATGCGTCTCTTTTTTAAGTGGTGGAATTTGTCACGCGAGACCATGGATGGTATCTTGCGGGCGGCAGCGACACATTTGCGTTTTGTGACAATCCATCCTTATGAAGATGGCAACGGTCGTCTGGCGAGGGCTTTGACGGATATGGCCTTGGCCCAAGATGAAAAATTAAAAGTAAGATTTTATAGTGTCTCTTCCGAGATTATGCGTTCAAGAGACAGATACTATAAAATACTTGAAAACGTGCAAAGATGCCGCGTTGATACAACCGAATGGTTTTTGTGGTTTATTAATTGTATTGTAGAATCTATCAAGGATTCGCGTGACATAATTGCTGGTGTATTTATGCGAGTCGATTTCTGGAATAAACACACTCAAGATAAGCTTAATGACCGCCAGCGAAAGGTTATTAATCGTATATTGGAAGCTGGCCCAGGTAAATTTGCAGGTGGTTTAACAACACGTAAATATGTGAGCATTGCTAATACAAGCCGCGCCACGGCATTTCGCGAGATCTCGGATTTATTGGATAAGAAAGTTCTACATCAATTACCCGGCAAAGGTCGCAGCGTTCATTATGATTTGGTCTTATAAAAAAGGGGTCACACCTATTTTTTATACTTTCGGATGGCGGTTGGTTTAGGACTATGCAGAGCCCGGCGGAGGCCATGGTGGGTGTAGATGGTTGACCAAAATGACATATATGTTAAAGTAGTCATGCCTAATTTTTTATACGATCAAAAAAGCATATATGATTAGGCACAAAAAATGAATTTTTTACTTGACACTTCCAAAAATCTATGTAAAATGGAAGTATGTATTCCAGATTGATAGAAGCGCCAAAGGACAAAAGTTTCTTTTTATTTGGCCCAAGAGGTACGGGGAAAACCACATGGGTAAAAACTAACTTTAAGAGTGGTCTATACCTTGACCTTCTCGAAGCAGAGCTTTTCAATGACCTTTTAGCCAACCCACAGAGGCTGAAAAACCTCATACCAAAGAACTTCGATGATTGGGTTATAATCGATGAAGTTCAGAGGATCCCCGAGCTTCTAAATGAGATACACCGCCTGATCGAAAAATACAAGTATAAGTTTATCCTGACAGGCTCAAGCGCCCGTAAATTAAAGCGTAAGGGCCCTAATCTATTGGCCGGACGGGCGTTGACATATTCATTACATCCTCTTACTGCATTGGAGCTAGGTAACGATTTTGACTTAAGTAACTTTTTGAAGTATGGGGGGCTTCCGTCTGTTTATACCGAAAAAGATCCGAAAAAATACCTGGAAAGCTATGTAAAAACTTATCTTGAAGAGGAAATACAGCAGGAAGGCTTAACCAGAAATTTAAGCGCATTTTCCAGATTCTTGGAAGCAGCCAGTTTCTCTCAAGGTTCCGTATTAAATATTTCAAAAGTAGCCCAGGATTGCGCTGTTGAACGCAAAATAGTCGAGAATTATTTCACCATATTGGAGGATTTGCTCATAGGTTACAAAATACCTGTTTTTACTAAGAGAGCAAAACGACGGCTTGCCGCGCATCCCAAGTTCTATTATTTTGATACGGGACTTTACCGTACCTTGAGACCCATGGGCCCTTTGGATATGCCCGAGGAAGCCGAAGGCCATGCGGTAGAAACTTTATTATTTCAGGAGTTATGCGCTGTAAATGACTATTTCAATTTAGGCTATAAAATATATTATTGGAGGACTTCTAATAACATGGAAGCGGATTTTGTACTTTATGGCGAAAAAGGTATCAGGGCGTTCGAAATCAAACGTACTCGCAAATTGAATTCCGCCATGCTTAAAGGGCTAAAAGCCTTTTTGAAAGACTATCCTTCAGCAAAGGCCTATTTTATTTATGGCGGAGATCGCCAGGAGAGAGAAGGCGACATCGAAATTCTTCCCATGGCTAGCAGCTTGAAAAATCTTTCCTCACTTTTGTCCTGAGAAAAATCGGCGATGGGGTTCGCCATTAACCGCCTCAACAGGCTGATAACTCCTACTGAAAAAGAAAGGAGGCATCGGTTTATGCTGAGGCTTTTTGTTATAGGATTAGGCGGCGCGATAGGGACGGTTCTAACATCAAGAGAAAACATCAGAGTAAAAATAAGGTATTGACGAAATATTTTTTTGCCTATATAATGCATATGTATGCATTATAGGAGGCAACAGTATGAGGCCTAAAAAAACAAGGTGGGTTACATGCGATCCTAAGGAGCGCTGTTTTCGGCCCGAGTGTAAAGGCAAAACCGGGCTCGAAGGTGTTATCCTTAGCTTGGATGAATTCGAGGTATTGCGATTGTCTCATCTTGCCGGTCTTGATCAGGAGAAAATAGCCGAGCAAATGCGTATCCACCAGTCAACGATTTCGAGAATACTTAATTCGGCCCATAAAAAGGTTACTGACGCATTGGTGAATATCAAAGCGATAAAAATTGAAGTAGGCTGTTGTAAGATCATAGGTGAAAGAAAAGGACAGTATGAAAGAGAAAAATAAGTTTTTATTAATGACCGCGATATTTTTGGCATGCTTTTATTTGCCCGTTGAAATCCTGCCTTTTAGAAACCCTGTATTTGAAGCGCTGGCGCTTGTACGATGGTACGCTCGAGAGCACGTTTTGCTTTGTTTGGTTCCTGCGTTTTTCATAGCCGGGGCTATTTCAGTATTTGTAAGCCAGGCATCCGTCATTAAGTATTTCGGCGCTAAAGCAAACAAGTTTCTTGCATATAGCGTGGCATCAGTATCAGGAACGATTCTTGCTGTTTGTTCCTGTACAGTTCTTCCCTTGTTTTCAGGTATCTATAAAAGAGGTGCCGGCCTGGGACCCGCTACAGCGTTTCTCTACTCGGGCCCTGCAATAAATGTATTGGCTATCATCATGACCGCGCGAATACTTGGCTGGGAACTCGGCCTTGCCAGGGCCATAGGAGCGATTCTTTTTAGCGTTATAGTCGGACTATTGATGCACATTATATTTATTAAGGAAGAGAAAGCTCGGCACGCAAAAGGCGATTTTGTTACAGATGCCGTTAAAGAAAATAGAACCCTATTCCAAAACGCGTTATACTTTGCTTCTATGGTTGGCTTTTTGGTATTCGCCAACTGGGCGAAGCCGGAAAGCAATAGTCAGGGGCTTTGGGCCTTTATTTACTCTGTAAAATGGTATATTTCTGTCGGTTTTCTTTTAATAATCGGGGTCATGCTTGTGAAATGGTTTAAAAAAGATGAAGTTACAAACTGGGTATCAGCTTCATGGACCTTTGCCAAGCAGATAATGCCTTTACTTCTCATGGGTGTAATAGCGGCGGGACTGCTTCTTGGCCGCCCGGGAGAAGAAGGTTTTATCCCCTCGTGGATCATAGAAAAATCCGTAGGCGGCAATTCATTATTGTCAAACTTTTTTGCATCGATTGTCGGAGCGTTTATGTATTTTGCTACTCTTACGGAAGTTCCCATTTTACAGGGGTTGATCGGATCCGGCATGGGAAAGGGGCCTGCCTTGGCGCTACTTTTGGCGGGGCCGGCTCTTAGCTTACCCAACATGCTGGTAATAAGGGGCGTCATCGGCACAAAAAAAACTGTTATATATGTTTCACTTGTCGTAGTAATGGCGACAGCGAGCGGGATGATATTCGGGTTTATGGTAAATTAGAAAGGAAGAAATGGAAAGAAAACCGGAAGATATTAAAAGAATGGTAAAAAAGGGTTATTCGGAAGCGATAAAAAATAAAAGTTCCTGCTGTTCTTCGAACTTCTGCTGCGGCGGGACAAAGCAGGAAGAAAGCGTAAGCAAAAAAATGGGATACACTGAATCCGAGATGAAGGCCGTTCCCGAAGGCGCGAATCTCGGATTCGGCTGCGGCAATCCTGTCGCCCTTGCCTCGTTAAAAGAAGGCGATGTTGTG
>CAZFLU010000040.1:7082-7683 GCA_964519195.1 uncultured Planctomycetia bacterium
GCTTGACCTTGGAAGCGGGGCCGGGTTTGATGCATTTTTGGCAGCGCAAAGTGTCGGTAAAACCGGCCGGGTCATAGGCGTTGATATGACGCCTGAAATGATCGCCAAGGCCAAGGAAAACTCCAAGAAAGGCAACTATGCGAATGTGGAGTTTCGTCTTGGAGAAATCGAGAAACTGCCGGCAGAGGACAATTCTATCGACGTGATCATTTCAAACTGCGTTATTAATCTCTCACCGGACAAAGAGATAGTATTCAAAGAAGCATTCAGGGTGCTTAAGTCAGAAGGCCGGTTGATGGTTTCTGATTTGGCTCTAGTGAAGGAACTACCGAAAGAGATCAAAGATTCGGCCGAAGCGTATGTGGGTTGTCTCGCCGGAGCGATTATGAAAGACGAGTATCTGGGGTTTATTGAAAAGGCGGGGTTTAAGGATATTAAGATAGTAAGTGAGACGAGTTATCCCGTGGATGCCATGTTTGATAATCTTGAAAGCGCTCAAGACGCGATCGTGAGCATAAAAGTTTCGGCCGTGAAAAGATAATAGAGGTAGAGAGAGAGGGGGGGTATATGCGGTTTAAAAAAATACTGGTGCCGATTGACT
>CAZFLU010000041.1:0-7647 GCA_964519195.1 uncultured Planctomycetia bacterium
CTGGTTTTACGCCTTGTTCAACTATAACGTAATCATCCTCTCTCTGACCAAGCGTAAGAAGCCTTAAGTCAGCCAGCCCTGTTTTTGTAACAGCGAATACGTATGGCCCGTTCTGACCGATCGATATAGACTGATACGGCGCAAGGGTCGCGTCTTTTTGAATACCTGTAATTACGCGCACGTCAACGAACTGGCCCGGCCAGAAGGTTCCCTCCTTGTTCTCCACTGCCGCGCGCACAGCTATGGTTCCGGTGTTATCATCCACGGAATTATCTATGAAAACTATGTTCCCTTCGTATGGCCATTCAGTTTCGTTTTGCGGTTTTATTTTGATTGTGAGGCTTTTTTTGACCATTGCTTTGCGTATTTGCGAAAGGTAGCGTTCGGAAATAGTAAGATCGAGATAGATAGGGTCGACAGATTTAATATTTACAAGTGCCGCGCCTGAATTAGCTATTACTATATTGCCCGGATCAACAAGGCGCTTCCCCGTAACGCCCTGTATGGGAGAGGTTATATAACAATAATCAAGATTTATTTTCGCAAGTTCAACATTGGCCATATCAAGTTCAAGCTTTGCTTCCTGAGCTATAACCTGTGTTTGGTAATTCTCATAATCCTGTTTTGATATGAGGTCTTTCCCTACAAGCTTTTCATTTCTTGCAAGAGTGTCCTGTTTGAACTTAAGATCCGCCTTATCTTCATCAACGCTTGCTTTGGCCCTGTCAAGCGCTGATTTATATTCGCTTGGGTCTATAGTAAAAAGCGCCTGGCCCTGTTTAACCATGTCGCCTTCTATAAAATGAGCCTCCAGTATTTTTCCTGTTACCTGGGCTTTTATGTCAACATCGTTTATTGGTGTAAAAGTGCCGAAAGACTCTATGTATAGTGGAGCGTCTTTTTTTATGACCGTAGCGGTTTTAACAGGCCTGGCTGGGATCTGGCTCTTTGGAGCGCGATGGAACATGTGTGTCAGTAGAAAAACTATTATTATGGCGGCAACTACGTATATGAGCCTTTTATCCAGCATTCGTTCTTTAAGTTTTTTATCCATTTAAACATCCTCCATCAATCTGCGTATCACCTTAAAGATCTGCGTGATCACTTTTCTCTCTCCAGCTCATAAGCATAAAGCGTTCCGGTCGAATGCACGAGCTCGGCCAGAGAAACCCTGGTTTCTTCTTCTGAATCTATGCGCCTGCTTCTTGCTTTAGAAAGTTCGCTTTGCGCGTTCAAAAGATCCAGTATATCTTTTAGCCCCTGCTTGTAACTTTCAAATGCCAGCTCATACGACATGCTGGCGCTTTCATAAAAAGAATAGCTTGCGGCGCGTTTTTTAAGCGCTGTTCTAAAAGCAAAATATTTTGTCCACACGTCCTGGCTTACATCTAGCTCTGCCTGAATAAGTTTCTCGCGCGTTGCTTTATAATCGGCTTCAGCAGCGCGTTTATTGTTCAAATTGTAAAATCCGTCAAATATGTCCCATTCAACGCTCAAAAAGGCCCCGTAAGATTGCGCGCTGCTGATGCGCGGATCAGTATTGTTATTAGTGTCCGGATAATAATGTGGCCATTCAGCGTCAGCGGAAAACCCTGCTTTGAGCGCCGGCAAAAGTGCCGAACCCGCTACCCATATGGCAGCCTGCTTTGCTTTCAATTCCGAGCGCAGCGCCTGAATATCCGGCCTTATCCTCATGGCTCCTTCTATAAGCATGCTTACATTTTCGTTCGAAAGCTCTTCCGGTACATTTTCCGTAGGTGCTGCAATATCAAAAACCGTATCGGAAGAAACGCCTATTGCGGAAGCGAGCTTTCCTTTATCGGTTTCTATTTGTCCTTTCGCGTTCTCAAGCTGGTAAAGCGCGTCATCATGACGGGCCTTTGCCTGATAAACGTCAACTTTTGATACAAGTCCTGAGCTGAATCGTTGCTCGGCTGAAGTAAGATTCTCGCGCGCGTCTTTGAGGTCTTCCTGCGCTGCTTCATAATTTGAATAGGCGCTGTTAAGCGTGTAATAAGATGCCTTTACATCCAGTATCAGATCCAGCATGGACTGATTAAAATCAAAATTCCTGGCCAGCAAAAGCTGCGCCGCTCTCTCAACAGAAGCTTCTCTGCCTCCGAAATCATATAATAAGTAAGAAAGCTCTCCTTTTGTTTCCGGCTGGGAATGGTCGTCTATCTGCGCATATTTGGAAGGAACTGCGGGGTTTGTTATGTCCTTACCTTTAATAATATTCTTCTCTCTGGACCATTTGCCTGTAGCTTCAATGTCGGGGTAATAAGCGCTTTGTGCTTTTCGCATTTCAGATTCCGCCCGTCTCGCTTCCTGCCACGCCTGTTTTGTTTTCGGGCTATTGTAAAGCGCCGTATCAATAAGCCGCCCTACGGAAAGGGGCTCAGAATTATCCAGTCTTCTGGTTACCTCGGAGTCCCATATAGGGTCGGAACCTTTAAGAGTTGATCTGGCAGGCGTCCCGGTCCAGGGGGAATAAGGCGATTTTGGCGCCTTTACTGTAGAACATCCTGTGGCATAAAAAATTAAAAAAAATATAAGAATGTTAAAATAGAAAAAATACTTTTTTATAGCTAACCTCTTATTAATGTTACTATTAATATAGTATAAAAAATGAAAAAAAACAAGTTCTACTTCTCTTGGATTGCATATTTTAAAATGAGGATGTATAATTGTATTTAAATAAATACCTTATACAAAAACTAGCTGGAGGGAACCATGCGTATAAAAGAAGAAAAAAAGTATGAGCACTTGAGTCCTTTTGAGCTTAAAAATAAACTTATCCAGATGGCAGGCGAGAAAAGCGTCCGCACCATGTTAAATGCCGGGCGTGGCAATCCTAACTGGGTGGCTACTACAGCTCGTCAGGCTTTTTTTCAGATGGGTATGTTCGCCATTGAAGAATCCAAAAGAATAGTCGAGCTTTTCGGCCTGGGAGGCGCCCCGGATAAAAAAGATATTTCAAAAAGATTCGAAGGCTTCATTGCAAAAAACATGGGCGTAGGAGGAATAACGTTTCTCCATAACGCGTATTTATATGTCCGTGATGAGCTCAAGATTGACACGGACCTTTTTTTAGGAGAAATGGTCGACGCGATTTTGGGCGACCATTATCCTGAACCGGACCGCATATTGGATTGTACCTCAAAAATAATCCACAAATATCTCGAACAGGAAATGTTCGCGGGAAGCCCCCCTGCTGGAAAATTTGATCTTTTTACGACAGAGGGCGGTACGGCCGCGATGGATTATATCTTCACGAGCCTCATGGAAAACAAGCTTCTACATAAGGGTGATAAAATAGCTCTCGGTACGCCTATCTTTACTCCTTATATAGAGATACCCAGGCTCAACGACTATGAGTTTGTTGAAGTCGAGATAAAGCAGAACGGGAATGCCGGCTGGCAATATCCCGATAAAGAAATAAAAAAACTCGAGGACCCTAAAATAAAAGCTTTCTTCATAGTTAATCCGTCAAACCCGACTTCCGTGCGAATGAATGATGAAACTCTTGAAAAAATAGCGGATCTCGTACGCACCAAGAGAAGGGACCTTATCATACTGACCGATGATGTTTACGGAACTTTTGTGAACGGTTTTAAGTCTGTTGCCTCTGCCTGCCCGCTTAATACCATACTTGTGTATTCTTATTCCAAATATTTCGGAGCAACGGGTTGGCGCTTGGGCGTAATAGCAATTCATGAAGATAACGTATTTGATAAAGCAATAAAAGCGCTTCCGAACAAAGATAGAAGATCTCTTAAGAAGCGTTATGAAACCGTGGCGCTTGACCCTGACAACATGAAGCTTATTGAAAGAATGGTTGCTGACTCACGTTCGGTAGCTCTTCACCACACTGCCGGGCTTTCCACTCCCCAGCAGGTTCTCATGGCTCTATTTTCGCTCTTCTGCCTTGTTGACAAAGAAGGCGAATATAAAAGATCTGCCCAGTTCATAGTGAGAACCCGCTTTAACGCATTGTACAAAGCGTTAGGCGAGAAAGCGCCCGAAGATCCGAACGAGGCGCATTATTATACGACCATTGACATAAAAAAGCTGGCGGCATCCAGGTATGGACAGGACTTTGCCAAACATCTTATCAAAAGTTATGAACCCATAGATTTCGTGGTAAGGCTAGCTGAGGAAAAATCAGTCGTTCTGATGGACGGCGGCGGTTTCGACGCGCCAAACATGTCAGTCCGGGTTTCACTGGCAAATTTAAGGGATTCCGCATATGAAAAAATAGGAAAAGCCATAAGGGACCTCCTGTCCGAATACCACAAAGAATGGCAATCAAAGAAATAAATGATCGCGCATTTACAATCCGTGCAATTATTATAAAATCCGTGCGATCACAACTAAAAAGGAGACAATATGCAGGGCGCGCTAAATATTGTTCATGAAAACCCGCAAATCCTGGTATTTTTAACTTTGGGCCTGGGTTATTTTCTGGGTAAAGTAAAGATTAGGGGCTTTAGCCTGGGAGTAACAACCTGCGTTCTTTTAACAGCCCTTGTTCTCGGGCAGATCGGCGTAGATATACCGGAGATACTTAAGACAATAAGTTTCGCGCTTTTTATTTTTGCCGTAGGATATAAAGTCGGGCCTCAATTTTTTGGTTCGCTTAAAAAAGAGGGCGTTAAATACCTCTGGATATCTCTTGTCGTGGCATTTACGGCTCTTGGCGCTACAATATTTTTAGGCAGGGCTCTTCATTTTGATAAAGGAACTACCGCGGGCCTCTTCGCGGGTTCTGTTACGCAGTCAGCGGCAATAGGAACCGCTGAAGGCGCGATAAACCACCTTTCTATAACGGACGCGGATAAAGACACGCTAGATACAAATGTTGCTGTCGCTTACGCCATAACTTATGTTTTTGGCACAGCCGGCACACTTGTGCTGCTTAAGATAATGCCTAAGGTATTCGGAATAAGCTTAAAAGACGAAGCCCGTAAGCTTGAGGAAAGCATGGGCGCCCGGAACAACGACGAAAACGAAGGGATTTTTTCCTGGCATGAAAGCCTTGATCTTCGCTCTTACACTGTCCTGAATCCCGAAGTGTTCGGGAAAAAAATAAGTGAAGTAGAGGACATGTTCCCGGCCAGAGTCGCCATTGACAGGATAAAGCAGGGCGGCAAAATATTCTCTCCCGCATCCGATACGGTGGTGAATAAGTCGGACATCGTAAGTGTTATCGGAAAGTGCGAAAATATAATCGACGCTCAGAAGATAATAGGGCCGGAAATAAATAATAAAGAAACCCGCGATGTAACAGGCGAAGTGCTCAAGGTGTGCGTCATGCGCCCTGCCATAGCCGGAAAAACCTTGGGAGAACTAGCTAAAACAAAAGAGGCGCACGGTGTATTCTTAAGAAGAATAACCCGTCAGGGCCATGAGCTTCCCATAACGAGGGATACCGTAATACATAAGTCTGACGTATTTCAGATAGTCGGTTCGAAGTCTGACGTTGAAAGAGTCGTAGATCTTATAGGCTATCCCGAAAGGCCTACTTCTATTACGGATCTTGTAATGGTGGGTGTCGGATGTACCCTGGGAACTCTTATAGGTCTCATTTCCGTTCCGCTGTTCGGAATACCTATTACTTTAGGCGTAGGAGGAGGAGTTTTAATAGCAGGCGTAATATTCGGATGGCTAAGGACCGTCCATCCTACGTTTGGGCAGATCTCCTCGGGCGGGCAGTGGATACTTTCAGACCTTGGCCTTAATCTTTTCATAGCTTGCGTAGGGCTCGGAGCCGGACAGGCCGCGGTAAAGGCATTGCAAACTACAGGGCTTTCTGTTTTTCTGGCAGGCACTATTGTGGCGGTTTTACCTGTCATCATTGGGCTTTATTTCGGTAAGTATGTTCTGAAAATGAACCCTGTCCTTCTTTTCGGGGCCGTTGCCGGAGCAAGGGTTTTATCGGCTGCCCTGAACCAGCTTCAGGAAGAGTCCGAAAGCACGATGCCGGTTTTAGGATACGGAGCTCCTTATGCTTTCGGTAATATTCTGCTTACCGTGTGGGGCACTATAATTATAAGCGTAATGTAGGTTAGTTGGCAGCGTTAAAGAAAACTATAATACTGAATACTGCCAGGCTTGATTTTCTTTTTCGATGGCGAATGTACCGGTCATTTGTTAATCTGCGTAATCGTCTTATTTTCCCGTCTGTAGGACCCAGTAATCAGCGCCTTCTTTGGTCTTTAAAAGATACAGCCTTCTGTTTACGTTATGGGGCTTGGTGTCAAAAATTCGAAGATAAACGTCATCAAAAAATTCAGGCGCTTCCAGGTAATAACCGTGTTTGTAAGAAGCCTCGTTTATAGGCGTAACATCTACAATGGCTATCTTGTCCGGCATGAGCGATTTAAGATAAAGCATGCTCTTTGCTTCCGCAAGCTGTTCCGGGTCCTTTGCCCTTATTTTCTGTCTGCCGAATTTTCTTTCTCCCATTAAAAATCCGCTGAAAAGAAGCGCCTTGTCATCGGAAGAAACGTACGCTGTCAATTTTTTTGAAAGCGCTGTTATTTCCTTTTTGAATTCATGGTTAAATTCGTTATCGCTTACATCCGGTGCGGATAGAACAACATGCTCTATTTCATGCTCCGCGTCAGCCAAGTCATCTTCTTTATACATCTCCTCAAAAGCGCTGCAAACGGTCTGTCCGCCCAGGCTGGAACCATGTATCCACATTCGTTCGGGTTTAACTTCGCGCACTATTTGCGTTAAAAGAACTCCCAGTTTTTTTCCGGATTCTTTAGCGAGGGATTCGGCTTTTATATAACCCCAAGGCGTTACAGGCTGGTCCCCGGGCCAGTCAAACAAAAGTACCGGCGTATCTATGTCAAGCAGGTAACTGAAATAAGCCGCTTTTATGGTAGTGTACTCAAAATTATCCTTATACCCCATCGCCATTACCAGAAGCGACTTATGCGGAGAACGGCTTATTGCTTCGGAAAGCTCATTCATGAAAACATCCTCATCCTGCATGCTAAACCCTTGTAACCCTATAATACTTTTTTTCTTGAAAGAACCGGGAAGCATTTTCCCTATTTTTAAAGAAGGGTCTATGCGGACGGAGGCTGTGCCATAAGAAAGTTCTTTGCCCATTGCAGGCTTGAAATCCATTGTAGTTTTAGCGTCTTTGGGTATTTCTCTGGCTGATGCGTAAAATAGATTTATCACCCTGTAATGTCCTTGAACAGTATAAGGTATGCGCTTGTACAGATAATCTGATTCGTCTTTTTTTATGGGAATAGAGGAACATCCTGAAAGGAAAAATATGACTAGTAGCGCCGATATTGTTTTTCGCAAGTTTTTTTACCCTACGTTATTCCAGCGTCTCGCCGCAATAAGGACAGTAAATATAATCCTCGTTGTCCAGCTCTTCATCGCAATGAGGGCACCTTTTTGGTTGCATTATACCCCCTTTTTCTTTTATGTACTACTTAAATAATATATATAACATTTTTCAGAAAAGCAAGACCTGCCAATGTTATTCCGCTCCTCTCAATAAGACTATCGCCGGTATGTCCTCGAACAGAAGCCTCCGTAGCCGGATATGGCAAGATATGACCGCGGCGTCTGGAAATCAAAAATACGATCGCACCATCCCAGGTTATGTCCTTTTTA
>CAZFLU010000042.1:0-1742 GCA_964519195.1 uncultured Planctomycetia bacterium
CTTCAAGAGCCTCTCCTACCTGGCAAGAAATCTAAGAACGGAATCGCGTCTTTCAGCTCTTTTATTGCGCAATGGTATAGATCTTAAAATAGACAGCGTCTCTTATGTCATGTCCCAGCCAGAGGTCATATATTGTGTTTTTAATGTAAACGGCAGCACAAAGGTAAGCAGAGTTTTCAGCGAGGAATTCTACTCTATGGTCTACCCTGCCGGGGTAGAATATGAGATAACGCTGCCGCGCTCCGGGAAAACCATACAGATCATCACGGAAAATTCTTACGGCACTATCAATATAGCCGAAAAACGGATAGACAGGCTAAAAAAAGTTTATACGAATAGATTCTTCAAATTGTTACTGCTTATCGCGGCGCACGGATTGGACATAGCCGAAAAGATATCTTCTCTGTTAGGAGGCCCAAATCTTATTAACGCGTTAAGTTCTTATTCTTTCAGCGCCGCTATATGCGTGGTTAGCGTAATAGCGTTTTACCGCGCGCTTGATGTGATAAAAGAATTTAAAAAGGAAAAGGGAGAGGTCATTATTTCGAGTAACGGGCTTTCTTATGAAAGCCCGCAGCTTATAAGATCTCAAGTCGCGGCATATGCGCTTTGCAGCTTGACGGATAACATGAAAACTAATAGAGGCAGGTACATTGTCGGGCTTGAAACAGACTGGTTAATGAATATATACGGGAAAAGAAATGTAAATAGAATTATAAGGGACATGAATAACCGGTTTGGGAAAAAAGTAAAAATAGTGGCTTCAGGCAGCGAAAATTTATTTTCCGATATCATTATTGAGGCAACAGCTGAAGAAGAGGTATGAGAAAGGGTTATTATTCTGGGAACACCGGGGACCGCTGAAAGCAAAAATGCCCTACTTTTAGAAAGAAGAGGCGCGGCGCTCGCTATCATAGACCTAAGCCGGGTCAAGAAAGCTGCCGCGGCCCTTGAAAAGGGACAAAATATTTATGTTGATATTTTTAGCATTGTTGAGGCGGGAATGAATTTAAGAATGGGAAGGGTCATATCGGAAACGGATACGTTTTACGCTTTTTATACCGACCTTAACAATTTACACCGCGTTAAATTGGTTCCTAAAACCACAATTCTGAATTCAGGCGAAATAGAAAAAATATGGTATTTACAGAGGGGAATATTAAAAGCCGCATAATTAGGTTATAAAAAAGTAAGTTATGTAGGTATTGGCGCTCTCTTTTTAGCAGTATATACTTATATTAAGAGGAAAATGAGAAGGCAGATATTCTGCCGGTTATTTTTTTGCCCACTAGTTTAATGGGTTTAAAAAGGGGCATGATGAAGAAAAATAGTTTTAAACATATTTTTTCAATCGCCATTTCAATCACTATCTTTACCATGCTTATTTTTTCATCTTCTGTAACAGCTACCCCCGGAGTCGCTTCCTGGTACGGAGGCGGAGAGCCGCTTAACATGCATACGGCGAACGGTGAAATTTTTAGTCCTGAAAAATTAACGTGCGCGGCATGGGATTATCCGTTTGACACTGAATTAAAAGTGACCAATCTTTATAACAGTAAAAGTGTTATAGTTCGCGTTAATGACAGGGGACCTAATAAAAAACTTGGCCGCGCAATTGACCTTACGAAAAAAGCTTTCAGTGAAATAGCTGATCTTGAGCAGGGACTTATAGGAGTTAAAATCGAAAAAGTTAGCCAAAAATAAGACAAAAAAACCTTTTCTTATGATATAATAATCACAAT
>CAZFLU010000042.1:1752-7641 GCA_964519195.1 uncultured Planctomycetia bacterium
ATGAAAGGCGAATAAATGGATTTTACGTGCCCAATGTGCGGGGAAAAAATGGCAAGGGAATTGCGTTACATAATACCTCATACGGAAAAGCACATAATAGATGAGATAAAGAAAAAACACCCCAAATGGATAGAGAAAGACGGCGCCTGCCATAAATGTTATGATTATTACAAGGACCAATTATCAAAAAAATAAAATTGAACGGAGGAAAAAATGACCAGAAAACAAAATGAAAGAAGGGAATTTTTAAGGTTCGATTATGAAAAACCGCTCCATTTCAGCCTTGTCAGTTCACCCCGGGACAGAGGCATACTCTCGTCCTTTATTAACGCGGTTTCCAAGAACATAAGCGCCTCGGGAATATTGTTCAGGGTAGAGGACGGGGCTATCCCGGAAATAGCAAGCCTTGTAATGCTCGACCTAGATTATAAGACATCGAATATTTGCCGGGAGATCGATGAAAGAGCGCTTATAAAAAATAATAAACTTCTCGGAAAAGTCGTAAGGATCGAAGAAAATTCCGACGGGACGCGTGGAGTGGGCGTTGCCTTTGTAACGAAATCAGACAGGCTTTCAAAGGACATAAAAGATAAAATAGAGAAAAAATAAAAAAAATCCGCGTAATCATATAAAAAAGGAGAATCCCATGACGCCGGTAGAAGCCCTTGAGCTTGCTTTGTCCAAAGAGAAAGCCTCGATAATATTATACAAAAAATTCGCGGCTAATTATCCGGAAATAAGGGACCTTTTATTTGATCTTCTCACCGAAGAAGAAAAACACGAAAAAAGGATAACTGAGAAATTGTCCCGAATGAAACGGGGATGATAAGGTAAAAATGACCTTTAAATGTCCGACATGCGGGAAAGAATTCCCCAGAGAATTGCTGATAATAATACCCCATACCGAAGGGCATATCATAAAAGAGATCAAAAAGACGCACCCTGATTGGTCTGAAAAAGACGGCATTTGCAAAAAATGTTATGATTATTATAAATCCCAGATGAGCCCCGGAAGAAATGAAGCTTGAACCCCGTCAAAAGGCCCTTATTTGGATAGCAGCCTTTCCTGTCATAATTTGGCTTGCCATACGCCTGCGCATATTCACGTATTGAACCGGCCTCGGCCTAAAATCGGTTGACAATTATTTGAAGATTACTGTATACTATATATTTCATATAGCGCAAAATATTAATAATAATAGCTTATATATATAATAATCCGAAAGGGGTAACACAATGAGAAGCGACAGAGCTAAAAAAGGTTTGGAGAGAATGCCTAACAGAGCGCTTTTGTATGGCACAGGACTTTCGCAGTCTGTAATGAACAGGCCCTTTATAGGCGTTGCGTCCAGTTTTACAGACCTAATACCCGGACACGTCGGCATGCGCAGGCTCGAACGCTTTATAGAGCGTGGCGTGTCAGCAGGAGGAGGCGTGCCTTTTATATTTGGAATTCCGGGTATTTGCGACGGAATAGCGATGGGACATTCAGGCATGAGATATTCTCTTCCATCGCGCGAAGTAATAGCGGATATGGTGGAATCTGTTTGCCGGGCGCATCAGCTTGACGGTCTCCTGCTTCTTACCAACTGCGATAAAATAACGCCGGGCATGCTAATGGCTTCGGCAAGGCTTAATATACCGACTATTGCCGTAACAGCCGGTCCAATGATGTCCGGAAATTATAGAAAAGAAAGGCTAAGCCTTGTTAGGGACACTTTTGAGGCCATAGGAAGATTCAAGAACGGCGAAATTGATAAAGAAGAGCTCGAAGGATTTGAACTATGCGCCTGTCCGGCTCAAGGTTCATGCCAGGGGCTTTATACGGCGAACTCAATGTCATGCCTTACGGAAACCTTAGGAATGAGTTTGCCCGGATGCGGAACCGCGTTGGCCGGTTCTGCTAAAAAAGAGCGCATTGCTTACGAGTCAGGCGTGCAGATAGTCAGCCTTGTAAGAAGAAACGCGCTCCCCAGGACAATAATGACAACAAAAGCTTTCGAAAACGCCATTAAAATGGACATGGCTATAGGCGGTTCCACTAATACCGTGCTGCATCTAATAGCGATAGCTCATGAGGCAAAGGCGGAGCTTACGCTTGATGTGTTTGATAAGATCAGCAGGACCACGCCTCATATAACAAATTTAAGGCCCGGCGGAGATTATTTCATGGAAGACCTTGAATACGCAGGCGGGATACCGGCTCTTATGAAAAGTTTAAAGCAAATCTTAAATAATCTTCATACTGTCAGCGGAAAAACGGTCCACCAGATAGCGGCCGGAGCCACGATAGTGGATAAAGACGTTATAAGAAGCACGAAAGATCCTTTTCATAAAGAAGGCGGCATTTTTGTGCTAAAAGGCAACCTTGCCCCCGAAGGGGCCGTTGTTAAGCAATCGGCTATTACAAAGGGTAATACAAGATTTTCAGGCAAAGCAAGGGTCTTTGACTCTGAAGAAGCTGCCATGAACGCGATCATGAACAAAAAAATAAAAAAGGGAGATTGCGTAGTAATAAGATACGAAGGCCCGAGCGGCGGCCCCGGCATGAGAGAAATGTTGAGCCCGACATCAGCTATAGCGGGCCTAGGCATGGGGGAAGAAGTCGCGCTTATAACTGACGGAAGGTTTTCGGGCGGCACAAGAGGCATAAGTGTCGGGCATATTTCGCCCGAAGCCGCCAAAGGAGGCGCGATAGCCGCCATAAAAGAAGACGACGAAATAATCATCGACCTTAAAAAAAGAGCGATCGATGTAAAGTTATCAAAAAATGAAATAGAAAAGAGAATGTCAGTAGTAAGAAAACCCGAGGCAAAAGTTAAGGAAGGGTATCTGGCGCGTTACGCTAAGATGGTTACTTCCGCCAGCCGCGGAGCGGTTCTAGAATAATTCGAGGAGAAAATATGAAACTTACAGGAGCAGAAATAGTAATAGAATCCCTGCGCCAGGAAGGCGTTGAGGTGATGTTCGGTTATCCGGGAGGGTCTATATTGCCGTTTTTTGACAAGGTATACGATGTTAAGATACCCAAGCTTATTCTCACAAGGCACGAGCAGGGAGCCGCCCATGCCGCGGATGGTTATGCCAGGGCAACGGGAAAAGTGGGCGTATGCGTTTCGACTTCAGGCCCCGGAGCCACAAACCTTGTGACCGGCATAGCGAACGCATACATGGATTCGATACCAATGGTAGCCATAACAGGCCAGGTGAAAACGCATCTCATAGGAAATGACGCTTTTCAGGAAGCGGACGTTACGGGTATTACAAGGCCGATAACAAAGCATAATTTTCTCGTCAAAGACGTGAAAGAACTCGCGAAGACAATAAAAGAGGCTTTTTATATCGCGCGCACCGGAAGGCCCGGTCCCGTTGTGATAGACCTTCCTGTTGACGTTCAGACAGACGTGTGCGAATTCAAGTATCCTAAAGAAGTCAACATGAAAAGCTATAAACCCACTGTTACGGGCCACATGGGCCAGATCAAGCGAATAGCAAGGGCCATAGAAAAAGCAAAACGGCCTGTTTTTTACGTGGGCGGCGGCATAATAACAGCTGAAGCTTCAAAAGAGCTTTTTGAACTTTTTAATAAAACAGGCATCCCCGTTACCATGACCCTGATGGGGCTTGGCGCGTTCCCCGGAACGAACGCCTTGAGCCTTGACATGCTTGGCATGCACGGGACCGTGTACGCTAATCACGCCGTGCAGGAATCAGACCTTATTGTCGCAATAGGCTCAAGGTTCGATGACAGGGTAACAGGCAAGCTGGACGAGTTCGCTCCTCAAGCTACGATAGCGCACATAGACATTGACCCCTCAAGCGTGAGTAAGAACGTGGCTGTTCACATACCTTGCATAGGCGACGCGAAGTACATTTTAAAAGAGCTCACTGAAGCCATAAAGAAAAAACCCGAAATTTCGGAATGGACAAAAAGAGTAAAGGAATGGAAAAAGAAAGCGCCGCTCTCGTACAAGAATGATGACAAGCTAAGGCCGCAGTACGTTATAGAAGAGATCTATAAGGCCACAAAAGGGGGCGCCATAATTACAACAGAGGTGGGCCAGAATCAAATGTGGGCAGCGCAGTTTTATAAATATGATAAGCCGAGAACATTCATAACAAGCGGAGGGCTTGGCACCATGGGCTATGGTTTTCCGGCCGCGATAGGGGCCAAAGTCGGCTGTCCCGGAAAGCAGGTTTTTGACATTGCCGGAGACGGTTCCATACAAATGAATATCCAGGAGCTAGCTACTTCGGTATTGAATAAAATCAACGTGAAGATAGCGGTTCTGAACAATTGCTACCTTGGCATGGTAAGACAGTGGCAGGAACTTTTTTACAACAAAAGATACTCTCACACGTATCTTAATACATGCAATTGCCCTGACCTTGTTAAGCTCGCTGAAAGTTACGGAGCGGTTGGCATAAGGGTTACAAAAAAAGAAGACGTTAAAAAGGCAATAGAGCGCGCCATAAAAGAACCGAAAACAGTTCTTATTGATTTCATGGTGACAGAGGAAGAGAACGTTATGCCGATGGTGCCCGCGGGGCAGGCTATTAACCGCATGATAGGCGGCATGGCTTGATTAGTTCTTAGTTACTAGTTGTTAGTTCTCAGTAATAAGAAAAGAAGGTGGTCATGGATAAATTCATATTATCGGTTTTAGTCGAAAACAAATTCGGTGTTCTGGCAAGAATAGTGGGGCTTTTCAGCGCCCGAGGGTTTAATATTGATTCGCTCGCGGTTGCCGAAACAGAGGACCCAACCATGTCAAGGTTGACAATGGTAGTTAACGCTAATGAAAAAATGCTCGAGCAAATAAAAAAACAGCTCAATAAGCTTATAGACGTGGTTAAGGTTGTTGATCTTACGGGCAAAAAATATGTGGAAAAGGAGCTCGTTTTGGTAAAAGTCAGGCGCGAAGCCGCGAAGAAGGAAAAACTGGAACACGCGCTCGATGGCCTTGATGCAAGGCTTCTTAACAAAGGAAAAGATTCCATGATAGTTGAAGAGCTCGGAGACACGAAAAAAGTTCAGGCTACGCTGGAAGTACTAAAACCTTTCGGGATAATAGAAATAGTAAGAACGGGAAAAATAGCCATACAGATCGAAGAAGATAATAAGGAGGAATAAAAAATGGCAAAAGTATACCATGACAGTGACGCAAGTCTGGACCTGATAAAAAATAAAAAAATAGCTATCATAGGCTATGGAATTCAAGGCCGAGGGCAGGCTTTGAATTTAAAAGATTCAGGGCTTAATGTTATCGTGAGCGAGCTTGAAGGAACTGAAAATCATAAGAATGCCGTAAGCGACGGTTTTAAGCCAATGAGCGCCGACAGCGCCGCCAAAGAAGCCGATATAATACAAGTGCTTACTCAAGACCACGTTCAGGCGGCGGTTTATAAGAAAGCGATCGAACCTAACCTGAAACCCGGGAAAGCTCTTGTTTTTTCACACGGATTTAACATACATTTCAAAGAGATACTTCCGCCTAAGAACGTGGATGTTTTCATGGTCGCCCCCAAAGGGCCGGGCGCGCTTGTAAGAGAACAGTATCAGGAAGGCAAAGGAGTGCCTTGCCTTGTAGCTATCTATCAGGACGCTTCAGGAAAAGCTCTTGAGCTCGCGCTCGGTTATGCGAAAGCTATAGGCGGCACGCGCGCTGGGGTAATAGAAACTACTTTTAAAGAAGAAACAGAAACGGATCTTTTCGGAGAACAGGCTGTTCTTTGCGGAGGGGTTACCGAACTTATTAAAGCCGGGTTTGACACTCTTGTTAATGCAGGGTATCAGCCGGAAATAGCTTACTTTGAATGCCTGCATGAGCTCAAACTCATAACAGACCTTATATATAAAGTAGGCATACAAGGGATGCGCAAAAGGGT
>CAZFLU010000043.1:0-7628 GCA_964519195.1 uncultured Planctomycetia bacterium
TTATTTCTTTTCCGGTAAGGGCTCTCCACCTGCCTTTTTCAAGGCTCCCAAGCTCAAGCGGCCCATAGAAGAGCCTTTTAAGTTCAAGCACTTTAAGCCCCAGGCTTTCGATCATTCGCCGCACTTCCCTTTTTTTGCCTTCTGTCATTACTATTTTAAGCTTGCTTTCGTCCTGGGATACGCTTATGATCCCGGCGCTTTTCGCGCGCGCTAACCCGTCTTCTAATTTTATTCCTTTTTTGAGAGCGCTCGCATGTTCTTTCAGGGCCCTTCCTTTTACCGTGGCTTCATAAACGCGTTTAATGCCGAATCTGGGATGCGTGAGCCTGTAAGTAAGTTCGCCGTCATTAGTAAGTATTATAAGCCCCGTTGTATTTCTATCAAGCCTGCCCACGGGGTAGATTCTTGAATTTTTTTTACCATGAATAAGGTCGATAACTGTTTTTCTGGACCTTTCGTCACGCGCGGTAGAGACCACGCCTTCGGGCTTATTTAAAATGAAATACACTTTTTCTTCGGTCAATACTCTCTTACCGTGAGCTTCTACAAGATCTTTCCCGGGCGTGATACGAAATCCCGGTTCGGTTACAACGCGTCCATTAACTTTAACGCGGCCTTTTTCTATTAACTCCGCCGATTTTCTTCTGCTTGAAACCCCGGCCCTCGCCAGGGCGACCTGAAGGCGTAAACTGTTCATAGAGACTTAAGATTCTTCTCGAGCGATCCGATCTCTGCGTTAATGAACTCTTTCCTTTCCGCTGTCTTTGCGACTACTTCTTCGGGCGCTTTTTCCGTAAAGGCCTTGTTCTTAAGTTTTCCTTCTATGGATCTTCTCTCGTTCTTCAAATTCTCTATTTTTCCCGATAATCTTATTTTTTCTTTCTCAATATCTATTACTCCTTCAAGCGGGAGGAATATTTCAATGGTCTCGATCACTGCGAAAGCCGAATGCGGCGGTTTTACGACTTTCTCGCCGAGTTCAAAGCTCGATATTCTGGCGAGGCGTTTAAGATATATCGCGCCTTCCGTCAGGATATCACCGGTATTTTTATCGCCGGTCTTAATAACGGCGTTAACCGTAAGTTTCGGCTCAATTCTCCAGGTAGCGCGAAGGTTCCTTACGGCCTGGATCACATTTATAATAATGCTTATTTTTTCATGCGCGTCCCGGGAAATTAGCTTCTTTCCGGAAGCTGGCCAGTCAGATACCATTATTGAATCCGCGCCTTTACTGCCGGGGAGTTTCTGCCATATTTCTTCCGTGATAAAAGGCATGAAAGGATGCAAAAGCCGCAGGGAACCCTCAAGCACTGCGCGAAGCGTGTACCGGGTATTTTTTTCATCTATCGCGAGTTTCGCGAACTCAATATACCAGTCGCAATATTCATGCCACAAGAATTCATATATTCTTGACGCGGCTTCATTTATTCTGTAGGAGTCAAGCGATATCGTAACCTCATTCCGCGCGCTTTCGAACCTTCCGAGTATCCATTTGTCAGCCAGATTTAAACTGTCCGGTCTTTCAAGGCCTGCCTCTTTAAGGTTGGACAATACAAATCTTGAGGCATTCCATATTTTATTCGCGAAATTCCTTCCTATCTCGAATTTTTTCGGGGAAAGAAAAACGTCCTGCCCCTGGGAGGTAATTGATATTATGCTGTACCGCAGCGCGTCCGCTCCGAAACTTTCAATTATATCAAGCGGATCTATCGTGTTCCCCAATGATTTTGACATTTTCGTGCCCGTATCGTCCCTTACTGTTCCGTGTATATAAACGTCTCGGAACGGTATGTCCTTCATAAATTCGAAGCCTGCCATTATCATGCGGGCTACCCAGAAAAATATTATTTCCTGGGCCGTCACGAGAACGTTTGTGGGGTAAAAATATTTAAGCTCTTCTGTCTTATCTGGCCACCCCATAGTGGAAAACGGCCAAAGCCAGGAGCTGAACCAGGTATCCAGCACATCCGGGTCCTGTTCTATGTCGGCTGAACCGCAGGTTGGACATTTTTCAGGCTTTATTTTTGAGACTATTACGCCTCGTGGCTCGGAACTCGGAACTCGGAACTCGTTATAATCTTTCGAGTCACGAGTTCCGGGCGACGAGCCACGATTCATACATTCCTTACAGTAATACACGGGAATGCGATGCCCCCACCATATCTGCCTTGAAATACACCAGTCCCGCATGTTCTCCATCCAGTTTAGATAAACTTTTGTCCACCTTTTGGGATAAAATTTTATTTTCCCTTTCTTAACAGCTTCTATTGCGGGCCCTACAAGAGGCTTCATCTTAACAAACCATTGACGAGAAAGCCTTGGTTCAACGACTGTGTGACATCTATAACAATGCCCTACCGCGTGCTTATGAGCTTCGCTTTTTACAAAGAGCCCTTTATCTTTCAGGATGTCCACGATAGCTTCTCTTGCCTCGAATCTATCCATTCCGGCAAGATCCGCGCCTGTTTCGTTTATCGTAGCGTCATCATTCATCACGTTTATGGGTTCAAGTCCATGCGCTAGCCCTAGTTCAAAGTCAACAGGGTCATGCGCCGGCGTTACTTTAAGAACTCCTGTTCCAAATTTCGCGTCAACTTTTTTATCTGTTATTATCTTAAGCTCCCTATCCAGGATAGGAAGTTTAACTTTTTTGTCCTTAAGGCCTTTGTAACGCTTATCATTTGGATTTACGCAAACAGCAACGTCTCCCAGCATTGTCTCGGGCCGCGTTGTCGCCACTACCACATACTCCTCTTTTCCGTCACCGGATATGACAGGATACTTTATGTAATAAAGCATGCCGTCTATGTCTCTATGCTCTGCTTCTTCATCGCTTAAAGCGGTCCTGCATCTTGGGCACCAGTTGATTATGTAATTACCTCTATAAATAAGCCCTTTTTCATAAAGCGTTACGAAAGCCTCAAGAACCGCCTTTGATAAGCCCTCGTCCATTGTAAAACGGGTTCTCTGCCAATCACAGGAACAACCGAGTTTTTTAAGCTGTTTTATAATTGTAGAGCCGTATTCTTCGCGCCATTTCCATACTTCGTTAAGAAACGTCTCACGCCCAAGATGTTCCTTGGTTTTATTTTCTTTAGCTAGCTTCTTCTCAACAACGTTCTGGGTAGCTATGCCTGCGTGGTCCGTTCCGGGCATCCATAGAGTTTCCATGCCCCGCATTCTGTTAAACCTTACATATATGTCCTGTATGGTATTGTTAAGCGCGTGGCCCATGTGAAGTATGCCGGTAATGTTAGGCGGGGGTATTACGATAGAATACGGCTTTTTTTTCGGGTTTGGCTTTGCGTGAAAAAAACCGCTTTTTTCCCAAAAATCATACTGCTTCTCTTCTGTATCCCCGGAATTATACTGGGCGGAAAGTTCCATGCTCACTTCTTTTTATTCTCGGAATCTTTTAAAAGCTTATATTCAACCGAGTCGACCAGGGCCTGCCAACTGGCTTCAATAATGTTTTCCGATACGCCGATCGTCCACCATGAATCTGTTTTATCCTGAGACTCGATAAGAACGCGCACTTTTGCTTCAGTGCCTGCTTTTTCATCCAGGACCCTGACCTTAAAATCTGTAAGGTGCATTTCCTTCAAAGCCGGATAAAAGCCCTGGAGCGCGCTTCGGAGCGCGTTATCAAGAGCGTTAACAGGACCGTCACCCTTGGAGAGTTTTTTCTTAAGGCCTCCTCCGACTTTTAGGCTCACACCGGCTCTTGAAATGATCTTGCCTTTGGAGTCCTTCTCTATGCTTACCTTGAACGATTTAAGCTTAAAGAAATCCTTGAACTTTTTCATTGCCCTTTTCATGAAGATCTCAAGCGATGCTTCCGCTGCTTCGAAATGATACCCTTTATGCTCCATGTCCTGTAAAAGTTTCAGGATCTTCTTTGTTTCGGGCGCTTCTTTATCGAGGCCAAGCTCTATTTCCTGCGACTTCTTCAGGATGCTGGATTTACCGGAAAGTTCCGATATCAGAAGTTTGCGCCTGTTGCCCACGCTTGAAGGGTCAACATGTTCATAGCTTTTTGAACTTTTCATTATAGCGTTAACGTGAACGCCGGCTTTATGCGCGAAAGCGCTGTTACCGACAAAGGGCTGGTTATCCTCAAGTTTCATGTTGCTTATTTCAGCTATGTAATGCGCGACAGGAGTTAGCTCCTTTAAGGCCATGCTTGAAAGGCAATCAACTCCTAACTTAAGTTTTACGTTCCCTATGATGGACACAAGATTAGCGTTACCGCATCTTTCACCGTACCCGTTCATAGTTCCCTGAACCTGCGCGCAACCTGCCTGAACAGCCGTCACGCTATTGGCGACTGCCATGTCAGAGTCGTTATGAGCATGCATACCGAGAGGCGTTTTTGTTCTTTTTTTTACCTCTTCCACAACTTCGAACACTGTTGAGGTTATGCTTCCGCCGTTAGTATCGCAAAGCACGAGCCTGTCAGCGCCCCCGGATTCCGCGGCTAGTAAAGCTTTAACAGCGTATTCCCGGTTTTCCCTATATCCGTCAAAAAAGTGTTCAGCGTCAAAAATTACCATTTTGCCCCGGGACTTGAGATACCTTACAGAATCTTCTATCATTTTAAGGTTCTCATCTAAAGTGGTCCTTAGGATCTCTTTTACGTGAAGGTCCCAGGTTTTACCGAATATGGTTATGACATTAACTTCGGAACTTAAAAGCCCTTTCAGCGTGGCATCCTCTTCAGCGCTCACATTAGCGCGCCTGGTGCTGCCAAAGGCGGCAAGCATTGAGTTCTTGAGCCTGCTTTTTTTGATCTTTTTGAAAAATTCAATATCTTTTGGGTTCGCGCCCGGCCACCCGCCCTCAATATAATGAAGGCCCAGATAATCAAGTTTTTCAGCTATCCTTATTTTATCCGCGACAGAGAAAGATATTCCCTGCGTTTGCGCGCCATCCCTTAAAGTAGTGTCATACAGTTCCACTTTTTCCATGCATCAACCTTTCTGCTTATTTAAACCAAATGTTTTATGTAAAACCCTTACCGCTGTTTCACCTTTTGTCTTTTTGACGACACAGGAAATTTTTATTTCGCTTGTGGATATCATGTCTATATTGATCTTCCTGGATCCCAAAGCCTTGAACATCTTAGCCGCTATGCCCGAATGCCCTTTCATGCCTATACCAACAACGGAAACCTTGGCGATATCCTTATTATACACAACGCCCTTCGCCCCTATTTGTTTGCCAAGCTTGTCCGCTATTTTTGAAGTCTTATCAAGGTCCGCTGCCATGACAGTAAAGGAGACGTCGGTGCTGTGCGTTCTTGATACGTTCTGAATGATCATGTCTATATTTATGTTATTTTTAGCTATTTCGCCAAAAATAAGAGCTGCCGCTCCCGGTTTATCAGGCACGTCGCATATCGTGACTTTTGCCTCGTCTTTATTAATAGTAACGCCGCTTACTACTATATCTTCCATTGCCTTTACCTCCTTGGTAATTAACGTTCCTTCCTTATCGGAAAAAGAACTTCTCACATGAAGCGTTATGTTATATTTACTGGCTGCCTCAACGCTTCTTGCCTGCATTACCTGCGCCCCCAAAGAAGCCAGTTCCAGCATTTCCTCGTAGCTTATTCGTTTGATCTTTTTCGCGTTGTTCACTATGCGCGGATCAGCGGTGTATACACCGTCAACGTCCGTATATATTTCACATACATCGGCCTTAAGCACTTTCGCCAGCGCGACAGCTGTCATATCAGAGCCGCCGCGTCCCAGCGTTGTTATCTCATGAGCGACATTTACACCCTGAAAACCTGCCACTATCACGATCTTGCCTTTCTTGAGCTCTTCCCGAAGCCGCTTTGTGTTAACGTCAAGAATTCTCGCTTTTGTGTGAGAGTTATCAGTAATTATCCCTATCTGGGCCCCGGTAAAAGATATTGCTTCCTTGCCTAATTTATGGATCGCCATCGCAAGGAGTGAAACTGATATTTGTTCGCCGGTTGATATAAGCATGTCGAGTTCTCTTTCAGATGGGCTGGCGTTGATCCTGTTCGCAAGTTCAAGCAACTCGTCAGTAGTGTCACCGAGCGCGCTTACGACAACAACAACATCGTAACCTTTCTTTTTACAGGAAACAACGCGTTTTGCCACGCTTATTATCCTGTCAGTATTCTCTACGCTTGTTCCCCCGTATTTCTGGACGATCAATTTTTTGCGCATAGGCTCATTCCCTTCCGAATAACTTTTTTCTGGACCTTAAAACGTTTCTCACGTCAATAACCGCCTCGAACATTACGAAAGCCGCGAGGCATAAAAGCACTATAGCAACGCTCATGAGAAGGAATTGCCCTGTACGGCTATATTCCAGTATTTTCACGATAAGCGCGGCCGTAGCCGTAACAAGCATGAATATCATCGGGATCAGCGTATAAAGGACCGCTTTTCTGCGCGCGAGAAGCCAGCTCGTTATTACAATAAGAGCGAGAGCCGCGATAAGCTGGTTGGCAGACCCGAATATCGGCCATATTTCGTTCCATTGATCAGTAAGCCCCAGCCACCCGGCAAGCGCCACTACTATGATGCTGGAAGCGTATCTATTCTTTATCCTGAAAAGCTCCTGCGTTATATATCTCCCTATTCTTGTCGCGCTGTCAAGCGTGGTTAATATGAACCCGTTCAATATCATTATAGCGAACACGCCGCCAAAAGAACCGAGAAAACTTTTTGTGACTTCGTTATAGCCTATACCAAAAGCTCCAACCGGACCGGAACCTGTTTCTATAACGCCTTGAAGCACCTTGCTATCCCTGAAGGAAGCGGCTATCACTAGAACCGCCATAACAGCCACAATTCCTTCGGCCACCATTGCCCCGTATCCTATTTTTCGCGCGTCCTTTTCGTTTCCCAGCTGTTTTGAGCTCGTGCCGCTTGCAACTACCGAATGGAATCCGCTTATAGCTCCGCACGCTACCGTAACAAAAAGAACGGGCCATAAAGAAGCCCCCGTACCTTGAGGGTCCCACCCCATGAAAGCCGGAAAATGAAGTTCCGGACGGGTCATCAATATGCCGGCATACCCGAAAATAATACCAAAAATAAGAAGAAAACTGGCAAGGTAATCCCTTGGCTGCAGAAGTATATTAACAGGCGTAACGCTGGCGATGAAAGCGTATGAAAAAAGTATCAGGCTCCATATTTTAAGCCCGTCAGCTCCGAAAGATATCGGGTAAAACCTTCCAAAGAACATTGCCGCTGCCAGAAGCCCCAATCCGATCAGGGTAACGATCACCTGGTTCAGTTTAAGATTGTACATCAACAGCCCGACAAGTAACGCTATCGGTATAAGCGCGAGAGACGGAACCGCTATCTCCGGCTTAACTATGAATGTCTTGGCGCAGATATTTACAAAAACAGATATTATGAGTATAAGCGTAAGCCATAAAAATATAAGAAAAACTATTTTTGCGTTTTTAGAGATAGTGTCTTTAGCTATGTCGGCTATGGATGTTCCGTTATGCCTTACCGAAACCATGAGAGATGCAAAATCATGTATTCCGCCTATGAAAATCGTGCCGAACACTATCCAGAGAACCGTTGGCGCCCAGCCCCATATGGAAAGGGCGATAACCGGGCCCACTACCGGGGCCG
>CAZFLU010000044.1:0-7600 GCA_964519195.1 uncultured Planctomycetia bacterium
AAAAAAACTTTCACTTATGGAAGAAATGTCACCCGCAACCGTTGATGCCCCGCGCGAACGTCCCGAAATAAAGGAAGCCGCGCGCGATGAGATCCCGAAAGCGACCCCGCAGGAAGTAATGCATGAAAAAGACATACTTTTAATGCAGAAGATAAGGAACGCGTGGGGCAAGGTCATAAACCTGGTAAAAAGCAAAAAAATGTCAATAGGCACATTCCTCGCAGAAGCCAATCTCTTGCGCCTTGAAGGCAATAAACTTATCGCCGGATTCTATAAGAACAACACTTTTCACAAAGAGGCTCTTGAAAGCGCCTCGAACAAGAGCTTTGTGGAAGGCGCCATAGAAAGCGTTATAGGAGAAAAGATATCGCTTGTCTTTGAAACTATCGAAGGAAGCGAAAATCCTAATATTCCCGGGAAAGAAACAGCGCTCGAGGACCTGGAGCCTGTTTTAGGCGGCGGACTGGACCCGATAGTTGAATCTGCACTTGATGTTTTTGATGGCAGGATCACGGACGTGCGGGACATCAAGAAGAAAGCCTAGAAGGAGTTAATTTGAAAGGCCTGCCTGAATCAATGAAGTCCCTGATAACCGAATTCAGTAAGATGCCGGGCATCGGTCCGAAATCAGCCCAGCGCCTGGCGTTCTCTATATTGACAAGGCCCGCCGAAGACGCTAAAAAACTTTCCGAAGCAATTATAAAACTTAAAAACAGCGTAAGATTCTGTAAGCTTTGCAATAATCTGAGCGACAGCGAGCTTTGCGATATATGCGGAAATGAGGCAAGAGACAGAAACGCTATCTGCGTGGTTGAGAGGCCAAGCGATGTTATTTCTATCGAGAAAATGGGTGAGTTCAAAGGGCTTTATCACGTGCTTTTGGGAGCGCTTTCGCCTCTTGACGGAATAGGTCCGGGTGACCTTAAAATAGAGGAGCTTTTAAGGCGCGTTAAAAAAGAAAAAGTAAAAGAGATCATAATAGCCACCAATTCCAATACGGAGGGGGAGGCTACGGCGCTCTATCTTGTGAAAATACTTAAGCCTTTAGGCGTAAAACTCTACAGGATAGCTTCAGGGATGCCTGTTGGGGCGAACCTGGAATACGCTGATCAGGCTACGCTTCACAAGGCCTTTGAGGGTAAGAAAGAGTTGTGATGCGTTATACGCTATAAAGTGACGCGCGTGAGACAATGCGCGTAACGTAAATATCTTGACATAGCAGTTTATTTAGTGTAAATTGAATAAAAAGTATTAAAAACGGAGGTAAAAATGGGTATAATTGAAGCGATAAAGAACGGTTTTTCTTTAAGCGGTAAACTCCTTAAGGTGATATTATTTTTCTTCGCGCTTAACCTCATAATGGGCCTTGTCAGCCTGCCGCTGGCAAATCCTGAAAGCGCCGGCCAGCCCAATATCGCGGCTATATCTTTTGCTCTTAGCATAGTGTTCTTTATAATCTTTATTTTTTTACAGGGAGGCGCTTTGGGCCTGGTGAAAGACCTTGTTAAGTCCGGGAACGTGAACATGGCGAATTTCACGGCATACGGGAAAAAATATTATGTTCGGATACTTGGCATTCTCCTTATATATATAGCTATAGCGGTGGTCATAGTCCTTGTTTTAAGTTTAATAGGCTCGGGCATACTCGCTGTCGCTGACAACATATTGACGCGAACGATCATAGGCGCGATATCACTGATAGTCGCGTTAATGGCCATAGTTCTTCTTCTTTTCCCTATATATTCCGTAGTTGCCGACGAAAACGGCGTGATAACGGCCCTTAAAAAAGGAATGAAAACAGGCTGGGAAAATTTCTCAAAGACCCTGGGTATTTTTGTGCTCTTAGCGGTCATCAGCATAGTCATATCGCTTGTAGTGGGGTTTATCATAGGCCTTGTAACAATACCGCTTCCGGTCGGAGTTACACAGATAATAATAACTATCGTAAATAGCGCTGTCCAATCGTACCTTCCTATAGTTATGATGATAGCTCTCATGGGCTACTACTTAGCGCTGACAAAAAAAGACCCTGGCCCGGAAGGAGCGCCCTCGGCTTAAGATCACTCTTGCGGCATCCTATGAAAAATTTACTAGAAATAAGGTGGCATGGCCGCGGAGGCCAGGGCGCCAAGACAGCGGCACAGTTTTTGGCTGAAGCTGCCCTGGAGATGGGGAAGCACATACAGGCTTTCCCGGAATACGGGCCCGAAAGGGCAGGCGCGCCCATACGGGCCTTTACGCGAATAAGCGATAGCGCCATTCACATCCATTCAAGCGTAACAAATCCCGATATCGTAGTTGTAATAGACCCTAAACTTATAGAATCCGTAGATGTGGCAGAGGGCCTGGATGAAAAAGGGGCCCTCGTTGTTAACACAACCCTTTCCGTTAGTGAAGTGAGGGAAATAACAGGTTATAAAACTGGGAAGGTAGCTGTTTGCGACGGTACAAAAATAGCCCTTGAGACAATAGGCGCGCCCATTCCGAATACGCCGATGATAGGCGCTCTTTTAAAAGTAAAAGAGGTGGTTCCTCTTGACCTTATTGAAAAAGAGGTCAGGGCGAAATTCCTTAAAAAAATAGGCGAAGAAAAAACAAAGGGCAACATCGAAGCGGTAAAGCGCGCGTTTAACGAGGCGAAAATAGGATAATAGCTATAAGCTTTAAGCTATAAGCCATAAGTTGGATATGACAGAAAAGAAAAAAACGAAAAAACAAAAGGGCTGGAAGGAAATACCCATAGGCGGCCTTATTGACGAAGGCGGGACCGCCATGAAGTACAACACAGGTTCCTGGAGGACTTTTAAGCCTATTCTTGATAAATCAAGGTGTATCAACTGCATGCAGTGCTGGATCTATTGTCCGGATTCCGCCATTAAAGTAAAAGACGGCGAGATGCTGGGATTTGATTATGAGCACTGCAAGGGGTGCGGTATTTGCGCCAATGTCTGCCCTGTAAAATGTATCAAGATGGAAAAAGAATAATAGTTATAAGTTCTAAGTAATAAGTTTTAAGTTATGAAAACAGAAGAAAGAACTAAAACAGAAAAAAAGAAATTAATACCGCTTACAGGCGACCAGGCGGTTGCGCACGCCATGCGCCAGATAGAGCCAGATGTCGTAGCGGCTTATCCGATCACGCCGCAGACAGAGATAGTCATGAATTTCGCTCAGTTTGTAGCTGACGGAAAAGTTTCAACGGAGATGATACCTGTTGAATCAGAGCATAGCGCAATGAGCGCGTGCGTTGGTTCGGCCGCTGCTGGCGCGAGAACAATGACAGCGACTTCCGCGAACGGGCTCGCCCTCATGTGGGAAATCGTTTACATCGCAGCTTCAACCAGGCTTCCGATCGTTATGCCGGTAGTGAACAGAGCGCTTTCAGGGCCTATTAATATTCATTGCGACCACTCGGATACGATGGGCGCGCGGGATTCCGGATGGATACAAATTTATAGTGAAAACGCCCGGGAGGCGTATGAAAGCACTATACTTGCTGTCAGGATAGCCGAGCACAAAGATATACTTCTTCCTGTCATGACCTGCCAGGACGGATTTATCACGAGCCACGCGGTAGAGGGCATGGAAATGTTCGACACTGAAAAAGTGAAAAAGTTCGTTGGTGAATATAAACCCGGGAAAACCCTTCTTGATGTTGACAAACCCGTAACTTACGGCCCCCTGGACCTTCAGGACTTTTATTTCGAGCATAAAAGGCAACAGTCCGAAGCCATGAAAAACGCCTTAACAGTGATCCCGAAAGTAATGGCCGAATTCAACAAGGAATTCGGAAGAAAACATGACATGATAGAAGAGTATAAGCTTAAAGATGCCGAGATCGCCATAGTTGTTTTAAGCTCAACAGCCGGGACAGCGAAAACAGTCGTTGATTCTCTTAGGGAAAAAGGAATAAAAGCAGGGCTTCTAAGGCCGATAGTTTTCAGGCCTTTCCCCAAAGAGAGGATAATAGAGGCGATCTCTCGGGTAAAGGCCGTTGCTGTCATGGATAGGAGCGACTCTTTTTCAGCAGAGGGAGGCCCGCTTTATAGTGAAGTAAAGGCGGCTCTTTACGAATCTGCCGGGAAACCGCTTATCAGTAATTACATTTTCGGGCTTGGCGGCCGCGACATATTCCCGGCCGACATAGAAAAAGTTTACCATGACCTTCAGGATATAGCGAAAACAGGAAAAATAAAGGAAAGGATAAATTATCTCGGCGTCCGCGACTGACGGAAGTCTACGAGTCACGGGTCACGAGCCACGGGTTGCGAAATTATGGCCAATATTAAAGAACTTTCAAAAAAACCGGACAGGCTTACGGGCGGACACAGGCTTTGCACAGGCTGCGGAGCTTCTATTGCCGTAAGACAGGTGCTAATGGGAACGGACGTTCCTGTCGTAGTAGGCTCCGCTACCGGGTGCCTTGAAGTAGCTACGACCATTTATCCTTATACCGCGTGGAACGTTCCTTTTATACATAATGCCTTTGAGAACGCCGCCGCTACGATGAGCGGAGTTGAAACAGCTTACAGGGCGCTTAAGAAAAAAGGCAAAATAAAAAAAGATATAAAATTCATTGCCTTCGGAGGCGACGGCGGAACATATGATATAGGGCTTCAATCACTTTCAGGAGCGCTTGAGAGAGGGCATAATTTTGTTTACGTATGTTATGACAACGGAGCGTACATGAATTGCCTGAGCCTTGATACCATGATAATAACGGAAGACGGGCTTAAGAAAATTACAGATATAAAAGTAGGAGATCAAGTTTACGCTTTCGATCAGAAAACGCATAAAGCAGTATTGAAGCAGTGCAGTGGCGTGTTTGACAATGGAATAAAAGAAGTATTTAGGGTTGAAACCGGCAGGCAATCCATAAAAGCAACAGCTAACCATCCCTTTTTGGTGTTAAAGCGGAACGGAAGGGGTAAGAAACTTGATTTTATATGGAAGATGGTGGAGAACCTGAAACCCGAAGATGAAGTTGTAACTCTGAAAAATCTAAGCATCAACAAAAAACATCGTTTTTATTTTGATTTAGTGGAAATTGGCGATTATAAAGTAAACAACCTCAATAAAATAGATCTTCCTGAGAAAACAAGCCCCGAACTTATGGAATATCTGGGAATATTCGTAGGTGACGGATGGACACGCCGAAAGAAAGGCGAAGTCGGGTTTGCGCTTCCGGCGAAAACAAAGGCGCGCGCAAGATTACTTAAACTCCATTCAAAGCTTTTTGGAGGAAAAACAAGGGCTGATGAGATCTATGTCTACGCTAATTCTGTTAACCTAACAGGTTTTATCGATTCTACAGGCATAGGCAAAGCAGCGAAAACAAAAACTATACCCGGATGGATATTTAAATTAAACAAGCAAGAAAAAGAAAAATTTGTAGAAGGACTTATGCTGTCAGATGGTTACAAGATAGGGAAAAGCTGCCGGTACGTATCGGCGAGCCCTGCGCTTTTGAAATCCTTAAGGCTACTCCTTCAAACAATGGATTATCGAGTTGGCAAAATACACTGGCAAAAAAAAGAAAAGGGGACGCAGTGCGTTAATAGGTTGTTATTAAAAGACTCGAAATACGGCTACATTTGTTTTAGTAAAAAAACAAAACCGAATCTAAAAAAATATCCCAGCCAGTCTAAATATAGGAATTATTTTATAGGTAATGAAAATTTTAGCATTGAAAAAATAAAAAGCATAACTCCTGTAGGAATGGAGCAAACGCTGGATTTAAGAGTAGAGGAAGAGCATAACTTTATTGCTGACGGATTCGTTGTCCATAATACCGGGATGCAGCGCTCGAGCGCGACGCCTACAGGCGCGGCAACCACAACAGCGCCCGCGGGCCTTGAAAGTTACGGAAAGCCTCAAGTCAGAAAAGACCTGACATCCATAGTAGCCGCGCACAATATTCCCTATGTAGCGCAAGGCTCTGTATCTCACTGGAATGACCTTGTTACTAAATCTGAAAAAGCTTTTAAAACAGAAGGCCCCGCTTTTTTGAACGTGCTTTCTCTTTGCACAAGGGGCTGGAGGTATCCTCCCGAGCTTACTGTGCCGCTTGCGAAACTAGGTGTTGAAACGAATTATTGGCCCCTTATAGAGTGCGAAAACGGAAAATGGCGCTTTACGTATAAGCCAAAAGAGAGAAAGCCTATCACGGAATTTCTGAAAATGCAGGGCAGGTTTAAGCATTTATTTAAAGAAGAAAATAAACCGGTCCTTGAGCGCATACAAAAAGACATAGATGATCACTGGGCATATCTTGAAAAACTTGTCCAGGTTACTTCAGGCGAATAGTCATATCCTACCCGTAATTTAAAAAAAGGGGGCGAACCCATGTCAGAAGCCATGCAAAAATTGTTACCGACCGAAATACATAAATCCGCGGCAACAGTTGTAACGATAATTATATTTTATGTGATAGGGCTGATATTAAGGCTTATCATAAATAAAGTTGTAGCGCGACTTGCCCGGCGCACAGCCTGGAAGTGGGACGACGCTATTATAGAAACTTTGGGGAAATGGATCCCCGCGTGGTCGCTTCTGACGGGGGCCTATTTATCGCTAAGCTTTTGGGCGCTTACTCCCGAGGTCGAAGTAGTTCTTTCAAAACTTTTTATTTTTATAATAGGCATTACCGTAATAGTAGCCATTACGAATCTTGCCACAAAAATGATCGCCTTGTATGAAACAGTCCTTTCGCGAACAGTTCCTCTTACAAGCCTTACGCAGAACATGACGAGGATGTCTATTATCGCGATAGGCGCGCTCATGCTGCTAAATAGCCTTGGCATATCCATAACGCCTATAATAACAACACTTGGGATAGGAGGCCTCGCGGTAGCGCTTGCGCTTCAGGATACGCTTTCAAATCTTTTCGCGGGTTTCTATACTACCGTAACGCGGCAGGTGCGAGTGGGAGATTTTGTAAAACTGGAAAGCGGAGAAGAAGGGTATGTTCTTGATATAGGATGGCGCGCCACGCGCGTCCGGATGCTACCTAACAACGTTGTCCTGATACCCAATTCCAAGCTTGCCCAGTCAGTAATAACGAATTATTATTTTCCGGAAAAAGAACTCGCCATACTTCTGCAGGTGGGCGTTCATTATGAGAGCGACCTCGGGCATGTTGAGAAAATTACCTGCGCGGTCGGAAAAGAAATAATGAAAGAAGTGCAGGGCGGCGTGCCGGAGTTCGATCCTTTTATAAGATATCATACCTTTTCAGACTTCAGCATAAATTTTACGGTTATCCTAAGGGCAAAAGAATTCGTGGACGGATATCTAATAAAACACGAATTCATAAAACGTCTTCATAAACGCTACGCCGAAGAAGGGATAAACATACCCTATCCGATACGCGCCATAAATTATTCCCAGGAGAAGGCGGAAAAATAAAGGAAATGAGCATATTCGTAACAGGCGCGACAGGTTTTATAGGAAAAGCCCTCGCCTCGCGCCTGGCGCGGGAAGGCCGCCGGATTACATGCTCCGGGCGCGCGCTCCACAAACTTGCCCACCTGAAAGATAAAGTAATATCCGTATATCTTGACATAGAGGATGAAGAAGCCGTTGGCGAAGCTATAAAAAA
>CAZFLU010000045.1:0-3433 GCA_964519195.1 uncultured Planctomycetia bacterium
CCGCCGCGCCGGGCAGGCCGAGGCATACGGGGCAGGTAGAGCTGTTCGGCTCAAGGCCGAACTCGGTGCTGCATGCGCAAAATATTTTTGTGCTGGTCAACAAATGAACGTGTACCTCAAGCCCTATCACGATCTCATATTTACTCATGGTATTCCTATGCGCGACTCTATAATTTCGGTCTTTTTTTATGAAAATCCGTGTTCTGTTCAAAAGTGAACGACACGCGAAGCAGGTTTTCCTCCTCAAACGCCTTTCCAAGGAACTGAAGCCCTATCGGGAGAGCATCTTTCGTAAAACCGCACGGCACGGATATTCCGGGGATGCCGGCAAGGTTAGCGGGTATTGTAAAAATATCCGAAAGATACATGCTAAGCGGATCGTTTATCTTTTCCCCTATTTTAAACGCGGGCGTAGGGGAGGTGGGCGTCAGGATAATGTCGCATTTTTTAAAAGCTTCGGTAAAATCATTTTTTATCAGGGTCCGCACTTTAAGGGCTTTTAAGTAATACGCGTCGTAATATCCCGAAGAAAGCGCGTACGTGCCGAGAAAGATCCTTCTCCGGGCCTCTGTGCCGAAACCGGCTGTCCGCGTGTTGATGTGCATCTCTATCATGCTTTTCGCGTTTTTCCTTAGACCATACTCATCGCCGTCAAAACGCGCCAAGTTAGAGCTTGCCTCGGCCGGAGCGATTATATAATAACAGCTCACCGCGTATTCAGTATGAGGCAGGCTTATATTAACAAGCTCGGCGCCAAGGTCTTTAAGTATGGTTTTCGATCTTTCTATGGCCGAGAGGATCTCTTTATCGATCCCGGGAGAATTAAAATACTCGGACGGAACACCGATCTTAAGCCCTCTTATGTCTTTAGTAAGCGCCTGCGTAAAATCCGGGACCTTGATATCGGCAGAAGTTGAATCCATGGGGTCATAACCGGAGATAACATTAAGTAGTTTTGCAGCGTCTGTCACGTTCTGGGTTATGGGCCCCACCTGATCAAGGCTTGAGGCAAAGGCTATCAGGCCATACCTTGAAACCCTTCCATAGGTTGGCTTCATGCCCACGATCCCGCAAAGCGCCGCGGGCTGTCGTATCGAACCGCCTGTATCGGAACCGAGCGCCATTGGCACAAGGTCAGCGGAAACAGCGCAAGCCGAACCTCCGCTCGACCCGCCGGGTATCCTTTCCGTATCCCAAGGATTTCGCGTGGGGCCGTAACAGGAAGTTTCGCAGGAGGAGCCGAACGCGAATTCATCCATGTTCGCTTTCCCGATCAAAACCGCGCCTGCTTCTTTGAGCCTGGTGATAACCGTAGCGTCATAAGGAGGTCTAAAGCCTGAAAGAATTCGTGAAGCGCATGTAGTAAGTTCATTTTTTACGCAGATATTGTCCTTGATAGCGATAGGCACTCCGGAAAGGCGGCGTTCGTTGTCAGCCGGTCTTTCAGGGTCCGGCGCCTCGGAAAGGTGCACGATAGCGTTAAGCCGTTTGTTGTTGGCATTTATCTTGCTAAGTGTTGCTTTAAGAAGTTTTTGCATCAGATCGGGCTATTCGATTATTTTAGGGACTGAAAAAAAACTGTCCTTTTTTTCAGGCGCGTTCCCGAGCGCCTCTTCCTGGGAAAGGCTCCGGCGCACTTCATCTTTACGAAAAACATTTTTAAGCCCTGTTAAAGGGTGGCTTGTAGGCGTTATTTTCTCGGTATTTATCTCGTTAAGTTTGTCAATGTATCCCAGGATATCCCCGAGCTGGCTTGAATAAAGTTTTGTTTCAGCCTCGTCCAGCTCTATACGCGAAAGGTTCGCTACGTACCTGACCGTTCGCTCGTCAATTATACTTTTTTTAGCCATATAGCGTTAAATTATCATATATAATACGATAAGTCAATTTATATCGTTTCTAGCTCGGCGATCTTATTTGAAAGCCTGGCGAATTCAATAAGCCCCAGGCTCTCGGGCCGCGCCGAAATATTGATCCCTGAATCTGAAAGCGCTTTTTCTATCCGGGCCTTTTCCAGCCCAAGCTTCGCCAGGGAATTTCGCATTGTTTTCCTGCGTTCGGAATATGCCGCTTTTATTACACTGAACATGAAGTCCTTATTTTTAGCTTCAACAGGAGCTTCGGATCGCGCCTCAAGGCGCATGAACACCGAATCCACGGATGGGGCCGGATAGAATGAGTTTTTTCCTATTTTAAAAAGGACCTGCGGTTTCGTATGGTATTGGGCGTACAGGCTCAAGCGCCCCATTCTTTTCGAGCCCGGAGAGGCATTTATGCGTTCGGCAACTTCGAGTTGCACAATCAAGTAGATATCTTTTATGTGAGTTATCTCTTCAAAAAGTTTCGCGAGTATTGGGCTGGTTATGTAGTACGGAAGGTTGCCGTATACGACTATTCTTTTCTCTTTCGCGCTTTCTGAAATGTTAATATCCAAAAAATCTTTGTTTATCAGCGTTATATTTTCGGGTATTTCCATATTCGCCTTTACCGTCTCGAGGAGCTTGGTGTCCTTTTCTATCGCCAGGACCCGGCCCGCGCGGGAAGCAAGCGGCAGGGTAAGTTCAAAAAACCCCGAACCTATTTCCATCACAATATCCTGCCTGTCAAGCTTGACATGACGCAGCACTTTGTCCGCTATATTATTATCTACCAAAAAATTTTGCCCAAGTCTTTTTTTCGGTCGGAAATCATGCTTTTTCCAGACGTTTTTAAGTTCGTTCCGGGTCAGCATAAGCGGGGCGACAGGCTCACTGCCATTTTTGCGGCTTCTTTCATGGATCGTGGGTCAGCTTTTCCTTTGCCGGCTATATTGAACGCGGTCCCATGATCAGGCGATGTTCTGATAAACGGCAGTCCCAAAGTAAGATTAACGCCGGTTTCAAACGCCTTCATTTTTAGCGGAACAAGCGCTTGATCATGATACATGCATATGATCGCGTCAAAGCTTGAGGAAAAAATTTTTGAAAAAACAGTATCCGCGGGAAGCGGGCCATGGATATTTTTCATTTTTTTAAGAGACTCCCTGATCGCGGGCTTAATGATCTTTTCTTCTTCCCGCCCGATAAAACCGCCTTCCCCGGCATGCGGATTCAGTCCGGTAACAGCAATGACAGGATCTTTTATCAAAAAGAGCTTTCGTAACGCAAGATATGTATCGCTAATGCATCCTTCTATTTCTTTCTTCGAAATACACTCTGCCACGCTCCCGAGCGGCACGTGCCTTGTTACAGGAACGACCCGTAAGCCGCCGCCTGTGAGCATCATTGTAACGCGGCCCGAGCCTGCGGCCCTGGCTAAAAATTCCGTATGCCCTGAAAACCTGATGCCGGCCCTTGCGATAGCTTCTTTTGAGACCGGGGCCGTGACAAGCGAAGCGCCAGCCCGGGACATTACAAGCTTCGCTGCGTGTCTTAGATATGAAATCGCGGCCCGG
>CAZFLU010000045.1:3443-4588 GCA_964519195.1 uncultured Planctomycetia bacterium
GGGCGCATTTTTCCGAACTTTTCCCCAGCCTCAAGTTTTTATCTTTTATTATTTTAAGGTCTATAAAATTTATGCGGTTTTTTTTGAGAACGGGCTTTACATGGTCCGTCACATGAAAATTCGGCAGGCGCGCGCGGCAGGCCCGGCTTGTTTTTTTAAAGGCGGCAAGGTCCCCGATGATCACGGGAATATTTTTTTTGAAAATAGTTTTTTCCCGGCATACTTTTATTATAATTTCGGGTCCGATACCCGCCGGGTCCCCGGAGGATATCACAAGAAGTTTTTCACCGGAAGGCAATGTAGGCATTTTTTTTAAGCTCTTTTATCCAGGCGCCGAGCGCTTCTTCGGTTTTGGAGGAATACAGGAGCTCTTCGATCTCGTTCTTTGACTCGTTAAAATCCATGATCCGGGATTCTCTTTTTTCTTCAAGCATGAAAATATGAAAACCAAGGCCGCTTTTTATAACTCCTGATATCTCGCCGGGCTCCAGCTTGAATACGGCTTCGTTCAGATCTTCCATGAGGTCCCCATCCTCGACCCAGCCCATGTCCCCTCCGGATTCTTTGTACGGGCCGCTCGAATATTCTCTCGCGAGAAGGATAAAGCTTCCGCCTTCTTCAACGCGGCCGAGCACCTGGTTAGCGAGTTTTTCAGCGTCTTCATCAGAAGTCTCGCCTCCTGTCCGCATCAGGATAGACCTGACCTTAGCGCTTCTGGGCTTTTCAAACTCGGCTTTGTGCTCGTTGTAATAATCCCAGATTTCTTTGGGCGAAACGGAAACCCTTCGCCTTACCTCAATGTCTATCAACCTGTCTATCATTATTCGGTCCTTATACTTTTTCTCTAAGGTTTCCAGGTTCAGATTTTCAGATGCGAGCGCCTGCCTGAATTCAGCTTCTGATGAAAAGCGGTTACGCACCATATCAACCCGCTCCTTGATTTCCCGAGGATCGACCTCTACTTTAAGCTTTTTAGCTTCCGCGAGAAGCAGTTTGTCCTGTATGAGCCTGTCCAGTATGTCCTTCCTGGCATTATCAAGCTTAAGGACCAATTCATCATCCGCGTATGACTGATTTTTATATTGCTGATATATGGGAATGAGGATCCTGTCGATCTCGCCCTGCGTTATTATCTCATCATTCAC
>CAZFLU010000045.1:4598-7489 GCA_964519195.1 uncultured Planctomycetia bacterium
AGGCGAACCGCGCGATCAGGTGTAGGTCAACTGCGCCGTGGCAACGCAGTCGGCTCATCGATTGCGGCTATCTCATCGAGGAGCGTGTTGTTTATTGTTATTTTTGATTTTTCTTTAAGTCTTTCTACAAAGCTGTCGAATTTTACCTGTTTTTTAGACCGGGCGATAGTCTGCCGTATAACATCCTCTACATCCGAAAGCGGTTTCGCCTCGGGCAAGCGCCTTTCTGTCAATTTAATTATATGATAACCGAACTTTGTCGCGACAACGCCCGATATCTCGCCTGTCTCCATCGTAAAACAGGCGTTTTCTATTTCGGGCGGAAGCTGTCCCTTTGTAAAATATCCTATGTCCCCTCCGGAAGCGGCAGCCGCATCGATGGATCTGGCCTTGGCTATTTCCTCAAAATTGCGCCCGTTCGAAAGCTGAACAAGTATATCATTCGCGTCCTTTTCGCTCTTTACAAGGATGTGCGAAGCGCGTAAAACTTCCGGGGTAGTGAACTTATCCCGGTTCTTATCATAATACTCCCTTATCTCATCCTGGGAGACATTGACTTTTCCTTCGACCTCTTCCTGGAGCAGCTTAGATATCAGGATCTTCTTTTTGGCCTCTTCCAGCACGTCCTTTACTTCTTTATCCTTTTCCAGGCCCTTTTTTAAAGCCTCATTATAAAGCAGGACGTTTATCACGAGTTCGTTCAGGAACTCCGGTTTATTCTTGTTTATGACCTCCTGATAGCGCTCCGGAAGCTTTTCAATACGCTGGTTGAATTCCGTGAGCGTTATCTCGTATTTTCCGTCGACCGTAGCGAGAATCTCCTTTTTGGCCCCGCCTTTACATCCGGTTAAAAAATACACGCTAAGAACCGATATTATAACGAGATCTAATATTTTTTTTCTCATCTGTCTCCTTTTTTATATTGTTAAATACTAACACATTAATAACGCTATCGCAAGAGTTTTATGCGCCGCGCTTTCGTAGAGCGTCGATGGCGTTCCTTAATATCCGGCAATAAAGGTCAAACCCCACGCTCTCGATAAAGCCATGCTGCTGGGTACCAAGGAGATTTCCCGCGCCCCTTATCTGGAGGTCCTGCATGGCGATCTTAAATCCCGCGCCGAGTTCCTGATACTTTTTTATGGTAGCCAGCCTTTTTTGCACATCACCCGTAAGGGAGCGAATATTTTCCACGATAAGGTAGCAGAGCGCTTCTCGATTAAATCTTCCTACCCTTCCGCGCAGCTGATAGAGGTCTGCCAAACCAAAAGCGTCGGCTTTATTTATAATTATAGTATTCGCGTTAGGGATATCTATCCCTGATTCGATTATAGTTGTGCACAGCAGCACGTCTATCTCGCCTTTTATGAAACGCTCCATCGTCTTTTCAAGTTCCCGCTCATGCATTTGTCCGTGTCCGACCGCTATGCGCCCTTCCGGGACCATGCGCCTTATTTTATTATAAACCTTTTCAATGTCCGTCACATGATTGTGCACAAAAAAAACCTGCCCTTTTCTGCCAAGCTCATATCGCAGGGCCTTCCTTATGAGGCGTTCGTCAAATTCGTTTATGTGCGTTTTTACAGGCAGCCTCTCAAGGGGCGGGGTTTCTATCATTGATATGTCCCTGCCGCCCATGAGCGCCAAATACAACGTGCGCGGTATAGGAGTCGCGGTAAGCGTAAGAACATCAACTACCAGCCGGAGTTTTTTCAGGCGCTCTTTGTGGCGCACCCCGAAACGCTGCTCCTCATCAATGATAACAACCCCGAGGTTCTTAAAAGACACATCCCCGGAAAGAAGCCTGTGGGTGCCGATTATAATGTCCACCCTGCCGCTGCTAAGTTCGTTTATGATGTTCTTCTGTTCCCGTTTCGTGCGGAACCTGCTAAGCATTTCTATCTTGACAGGAAATTTTTTCATCCTGTTCATGAAGGTAACGAAATGCTGTTCCGCTAAGATCGTCGTAGGAACAAGGACCGCTACCTGCCTGTTATCCATGACAGCTTTAAAAGCCGCGCGCAGCGCGACCTCTGTTTTCCCGTACCCCACATCTCCGCATAAAAGCCTGTCCATAGGCTTTTGGCTTTCCATGTCCTTCTTAACATCCATCGTTGCCTTGAGCTGATCTTTAGTTTCTTTGTACGGGAAAGTCCCTTCCAGGTCTTTTTGCCAATCCGTATCGGGCGAATACGCGAAGCCTTTAAGCGACTCTCTTTTGGCCTGGACATCCAATATCTCGACAGCGACTTTTGCCACGCCCTTCTTGGCGTATTCCTTGGCTTTTTCCCACATCCTGCTGCCCATCTTAAAAAGTTTGGGCGGCTTTTTATGGAGCGCGATATATTTTTGGATCTTATTAAGGTCGTCAAACGGCACATACAGCTTATCTGCGCCTTTATATTCAAGCGCGAGATGGTCAACGGCGCCTTTCTTTGTCCTGATCCGCTCTATCCCCATATATCTGCCGATACCGTAATCAAGATGAACGACGAAATCTCCCGGTTCAATGTCAACAAAAGCATCTATGGGGTCGAGTTCCGCGCGTGATTTTTGAGCGACATATTTCTTTTTTCTAAGCATGCCGCTTATGGGAAGGATAATAAGCATCTGGTGTTCGGTTATGGATCTAAGGCTGGCAGGGTCAACGGTTTTTATGCCCTCTACTATATTGCCGGAAAATTCTAAACGGATCGGATAGTCAAAAGTGGCAGGAAAAACAAAAATATTCTCGCCCTTTACGCTAAAATCGCCTTCTTCCTGCGCGGCGGCGAGGCGCTTATAACCCATGCCGGAAAGTTGTTCGATTATTCGGTCCGGATCGATTTCCCGGCCTTTATATATTTCGAGTTTTTCGAACATGAGATCATTCCAGTCTCACATTCGTTCCG
>CAZFLU010000046.1:0-7436 GCA_964519195.1 uncultured Planctomycetia bacterium
TATCACTTTTGCCGTATTGCACGCGACCCCCATCACAACCGGGTCGGCAAAACTTACATGGTTCGCGGCCAATATGAACGGGCCTTTTTTGGGCAGATTTTCGCACCCGGTCACTTTAAACTTGAACATTATTTTAAGGAGAACGGAATAAAAAATTTTTGATAACGTATAGATCATTTTTTTTCTTTTATAACCTTGAATAAAAGATCTACCACTTCATTAATTGACATCGGCGTTGTATCGACGACAGTAGCGTCTTTTGCTTTTTTAAGGGGGCCCACTTCACGCGTCATGTCAGAGTTGTCGCGCGCCTCAAGATCATGCTTAACATCTGTTCTTGAAATATTGAGCCCTTTTTCTTTAAGCTCCCTGAAACGCCTCTCGATTCGAACGTCAAAATCAGCGTCTAAATAAAATTTATACATTGCATCGGGAAATACTACGGTCCCTATATCCCTGCCCTCGAGAACGGACCCTTTTTTGGAGGCTTCTCCAAGTTCCCTTTGAAGCCTTACCATGCCGGAGCGAACCTCTTTTATAGAAGCTACGTTCTTTACCTTGGAAGAGACCTCTATGGTCCTTATTTCCTCGCTTACATCGATTCCGTCCAGATAAACTTTCAAAGAGCCGTTCTTCCCTTTAAGCTTTATATCGGATACTTCCGACAGTTTTATAAGCGCTTTTTTATTATCCAGGCTTATTTTCTTTTTTAAAGCTGAAAGCGTAAGGGCCCTATACATGGCCCCTGTATCTATATAAAGGTATCCTAATTTTTCAGCTACACGCTTAGCTACAGTGCTTTTGCCGCTTCCGGCGGGCCCGTCAATTGCAACAACATTGAGCTTATTCAAGATAGTTTTAAGTATTAAGTTTTAAGTTACTAAGCTGCTTCTTATTTTGCGCGCTTTATTCAACAATTTTTTTATTTCGCGCTCATTTTTGTTTGATATCGCCTTTTGAAACTTTTTAAGTACAGTGATAACATTCGAGATCGATCTTGAGATATCTTTGCTATTTGTTATGCAAATATCTCTCCACAGATCTGTATCGGCTAATGCTATTCTTGTTGTATCTTTAAAACCTGAGGCCGCGTATTCAACCGACCCCTTACTGGCCAGCACAAGAGAAGACGCGACGATATGGGTCATCTGGCTGATGTCAGCGGTTATGCTATCGTGCCTTGGCGCGGATATTTCTATGGTCCTTGAGCCTAATTTTTCCCAAAACTTTTTTATTTTTAGCAGCGCCTTATTGTTCGTTTTTTTTGTGCGCACGAGGAAGCAATCTCTGTTTTTGAATAGGTTCTCTTGGGAATTTAAGGGCCCTCCTTTTTCGGAACCGGCCATTGGATGAGAACCCACAAAATCCACTTTTTCGGGTAACCCTTTCTCTAATTTTTCCACGATATGCTTTTTAGTGCTGCCTACGTCCGTGATCAACGCGCCTTTTTTCGCATATCGCCCGGATATTAAGCCTAATTCCACGATCTTAAGGACAGGCGTGGCTAATATTATAAGGTCCGCGTCTTCGACGGCTTTTTTTAGATCGGTTACAAGGAATAATTCATCAATTGCTTTTATTTTTTTAGCTTTTTTAAGCGACGCGATCCTCCTGCCAACGCCTATGACTTTTTTCGCCAGGCGTTTATTTTTGATGTCCCTGCCTATCGACGCTCCTAATTCGCCAACTCCTACAATCACTACTTTGTTGAACATTTGCCCCTTTTTTAACTTATAATTTAAAACTTATAACTTATTACTTAAAACTTATAACTTATTACTTAAAACTTATTATTATAACTCTCTTCCCACAGCTTTCGCTATCTTTTTAAGTTCTATCATCAGATCATTGAATTTTTCAGGATAAAGCGATTGCGCTCCGTCCGAAAGCGCTTCCTGCGGATTAGGATGCACCTCGATTATAAGTCCGTCGGCTCCTGCGGCTATGGCCGCTTTTGAAGCAGGCGACACGAGGCCCCATTTACCCGTCGCATGAGACGGATCAACGATACAGGGAAGGTGGCTCAAGCTCTTTATAAGCGGAACCGCGTTTATGTCAAGAGTGAAGCGCGTTGAATCTTCAAAGGTTCTAATGCCCCTTTCACAGAGTATTACTTTAAAATTCCCTTCGGAAAGGATGTACTCCGCGGACATTAGAAATTCTTTTATCGTGCTGGACATCCCTCTTTTAAGAAGAACGGGCTTCTTGGACCTTCCTACTTCTTTTAAAAGGTCAAAATTCTGCATGTTCCGCGCGCCTATCTGTATTATGTCAGCGTATTTCTCTATGAGAGATAGGTTCCGTGAGTCCATTAGTTCGGTAACTATTAAAAGCCCTGTTTCATCTTTTGCCTTTTTAAGATATTTTAAACCTTTTTCTCCAAGGCCCTGAAAAGCGTAAGGGCTGGTCCTTGGCTTGAACGCTCCGCCTCTTAATATTTTCGCGCCTGATTCTTTTACTTTTTTAGCTATATCTATCAGGAGTTTTTCGCTCTCAACAGAGCACGGCCCCGCCATGACAGCAACCTCTTTACCGCCTATCGTGACGCCTCCGCCCACATCAAGCACGCTGTCTTCTTTTTTAAAATCCCTCGAAACGAGCTTGTAAGGCTTTAAAATCGTCATCACCTTTTCAACACCCGGGAATACTTCAAGAGGCGCAAGGCGGATCACGTCTTCCGCCCCTATAACGCCTATTATGCTTCGTTCCTCACCCTCTGAAACCCAGGGTTTCAGGCCCATGCTTTTTATCTTATCTACAACATGCGTTATCTGTTCTTTGGTAGCGTCTTTACTTAAAACTATTATCATTTTGAGCTCCTGTTCAAAACTTCTTTTAATGCTTTTATGAATTTTCTGTTCTCTTGCATTGTTCCGATAGTAACACGTATAAAATTATCGAGTTTCCACGCGCTCATCTCACGCACTATTACGCCTTTTCGCAACAGCTTCCTATATACTGCTTTAGCGTTCTTTCCCAAATTAATAATTAAAAAGTTCGTAACGCTTGGCACGTATTCAAGCGCCATGGTATCAAGTTCTTTGTAAACATAGTTTTTCCCTTGTTTTATAAGTTTAAGTGTCTTTTTTACATGCATAGGATCATCAAGAGACGCAATAGCGGCTTCCTGCGCTATAGAGTTTACGTTAAAAGGCTCTCTTACTTTATTTAAACATTCTATGAAAGCTGTGTCCGCTATCCCATAACCTATGCGCGCGCCTGCCAAGCTATATATTTTTGAAAAGCTCCGTGTTGTTATTATATTCTTATTTTTTTTAGCGTATTTTGACGTATCAGGGTAGTCTTTCTTGTCCTTAGCAAACTCAAAGTAAGCCTCATCAAAGAAAAGAATAGTATTTTTCGGCGTTTTCGATATAAGAAACTCTATTTCTTTCTTTGTAAGATAGGTGCCTACCGGGTTATCCGGGTTAGCTATGAATATAAGCTTTGTTTTCCGGCTAATAAGGCTTACAATGCGCTTTACGTCATAGCGAAAATCCTTAAGCGGCGCGAACTTTACTCTGGCGCCCCTAAGGCGCGAGGCTATCTCATATATAAGGAAGGTAGGTTTAGCTATTATGACCTCATCGCCTTTTTTTAAAAAAGCGTTTATAGCCATGATTATAACTTCATCCGAACCATTTCCTGCAATCAGGTTTTCAGGCTTTACGCCGAGCTTACGGGACAACTTCTTTTTAAGGTAAAAACACCCGCCGTCAGGATAACGATTCAGCGTAAGAAGCGCTTTCTTGGCTGCTTTCATTACCTTATCTGACGGAGGAAAGGCGTTTTCGTTAGAAGCAAGTTTTATCGCTTCTTTGAGCCCCAGCTCGCGCTTTACTTCTTCTATCGGTTTACCCGGAACGTAGGTATTTACCGTAAATATTTCTTTTCGCGCTACTTTCTTCATTTATTTTCCCACCGGATAAGAACCTAACACTTTAAGAAGCGTGCAGCTTTTCTCCAGTTTATCTAATGCCCTCTTCGCCCTTTTATCTTTATAATGTCCTTCTAGATCAACGAAGAAATAGTACTCCCATTTCTTAACGCGTGAAGGCCTTGACTCTATCTTGGTCAAATTTATCCTGTTTACCTTGAATGGCACAAGAACATCATGTAATACGCCTATCTTGTCCTTCACTGAGAACATGATCGATGTCTTGTCAGCGCCTGTCGGTTCTGCCATATTGTCCGCTATCACAAGAAACCGTGTTACATTGTGCGCTGTATCCTCTATGCTACGGGATAGAACTTTTAAGGCATACTTTTTAGCGGCGAGCATGCTTGCTATGCAAGCGGTATTTCTGTTTTTCGCGCAAAGCTCCGCGGCTTTTGACGTGCTTGAAACTTCAATTAATTCAGCTCGCGGGACATTTTTCTCTATCCATTTCCTGCACTGGGCGAAAACCTGCGGATGGGAATATATTTTTTTTATATCCTTTTTATTTTCGCTTTTACCCAGGAAATTATGCGATATCTCCAGATATATTTCCGAGCATATTTTAAGATCGGAATTCACGAACATGTCGAAAGTATAATTAACGGCTCCTTCTATGGAATTTTCTACAGGAACAACTCCGTAATCAGCGCGTCCCTTTTCCACTTCCGTAAAAACTTCGCCTATGCCTGAACAGTCAATATAATTCACGCTTGAACCGAACTTATTAAGAGCCGCAAGGTGCGTGAACGTGAACGCCGGGCCAAAGTAAGCTACCGCAAGCGGTTTCTCCAGACTGAGAGAAGCTGACATTATTTCTCTGTAAATCGCCTTTATGGATTCCTCTGTAAGAGGGCCGCTGTTGGCTTTCATGATATTGTTATATATTTCTTTTTCTCTGTGCGGAACATAAATATCCTTGCTAAGCTTCTTTTTTATCTCTCCTATGTTCAGGGTCTCTTCCGCGCGCTTATTAAGAAGCTCTATTATTTTTTCATCTAATTTATCTATTTTCTGTCTGCTTTTGTTCAAGCGCATCGGTTTCTTCTCCTTTCTCGATCTCTATTTTTGTGCTCCTCTGGTCTTTCGCGAAATCGAGGTCGTGTTCACTAAAATCTTTAAGTTTCGGAAGCTGTTCCAGGCCTTTCAGTCCGAAACTTTTAAGGAATTCATCGGTCGTGCCATAAGCTATCGGCCTTCCGGGGGCATCTTTTCTTCCGCGTATTTTTATAAGATTTTTATCCAAAAGCGTTTTTATCACGCCGTCAACGTTGACTCCGCGTATTTTTTCAACTTCCGCGCGCGTAAGCGGCTGTTTGTACGCGATTATGGCAAGTGTCTCAAGCGCGGGGCCCGAGAGCCTGGCGTCAGCGCGATTAAAAAGTTTGCTTATCCAGGGAGCGAATTCAGGATTCGTTACTATCTGGTATCCTCCGGCAAGCTCCGCTATGCCGAAACTTCTCTCTTGCGCCTGGTATTCCGCGCGCAGCTTTTCCATGTTATTCTTTATTTCTTCGTCATCCAATCCGTCCAGCGCTATTCTAAGATCCTCCATGGATAAGGGTTTTTCGCTTACAAAAAGAAGCGCTTCTATTATTTTTTTTACCATGTCGTCTTTCATGTTTTTTGCCACTCCGAGTTTCTTATTACTTCGATTTCCGCAAAAGGCGCGCTCTGCACGACTACTACTTCTTTCAATTTAACAAGTTCAAGTAAAGCAAGAAAAATAGACACTATTTCATGCTTGTTCCTTGCTTTTTTAAAAAGTTCGCTGAAATATAGCTTTGGCTTCTCCGTGAGGTAATGCAAAACATCGTGTATTTTATCGCTTACTGTAAATTCGTCTTTTACGACTTTATGGAACGCCTCCTTAGGCACATCCTTTAACACCTTGCTGAAAGCCGTTATAAGATCAAAAAGACTGGCCTCAAAATACGTATCATCCTTTTCTCCGGGTTCGGGTTTCGGGAGCCCGGGGTTCCTGGTAAAAGCGTCTTTCTGCTTTTGATGCAGGCCTTTAAGTTCGGACGCGACTTCCTTGAATTTTTTATATTCTATTAAGCGCCTGACAAGCTCTTCCCTTGGGTCCTGCTCCTCCTTAAGCTCTTCTTCGGCCTTATCTTCAGGAAGAAGCATTCTGCTTTTTATCTGCATGAGGGTTGCCGCCATTACTATAAATTCTCCCGCTATGTCAAGATCCAGGAGTTTCATCATCTCAAGATACTCAAGGTATTGTTCCGTAATTTTGGATATCGGGATATCGTAGATATTTATCTCATCTTTTTTGATAAGATAGAGTAAGAGGTCTAACGGGCCTTCGAATACGGGAAGTTGTACTTTATAGGTCATGGAATACACCGACTTTTTCGCGCACGGCTTTCATGGTTTCATGCGCGGCAGTCTTTGCCTTTTCATCCCCTTCCTTAAGAATTTTCAGGAGCTCGCTCCTATCGGAAAGAAGTTTATTTCTTCTCTCTCGTATCGGTTTTATTCTTTCTATTAAGATATCTGAAAGTTCTTCCTTGCATTTAATGCATCCTCTTTCGCCGGCACTGCAGGTTTTGGCGACACCGGATGCCTCTTCCGGCGCGAATACCTTGTAATATGAACATACGTTGCATATATCAGGATGTCCCCTATCATTAAGCCGTATTTTTTCAGGATCCGTTATCATGCTCATGACTTTCTTTTTTACTACTTTGTCCTCATCCGATAAGGCTATAAAATTATTAAATGATTTTGACATCTTCCTGTTATCCGTGCCAAGCAGTTTTGGCGTGCTTGTCAGGAGGGTTTCAGGTTCAGGCAAGATCTTTCCATACAGATTGTTGAATTTACGCGCGATCTCCCTTGTAAGTTCAAGATGCGCAGCCTGGTCAACGCCTACCGGCACGACAGAGGCTTTGTAAACGAGTATGTCCGCTGCCTGTAAGACAGGATACCCCAAAAAACCGTATGTCACAAGATTCCTGCCTTCCATTTCTCTAAGCTGCTCCTTGTATGTAGGGTTCCTTTCAAGCATGGGTAACGGCACGAAACAAGAAAATACCATGAATAGGTCCATGTGTTCGCGCACATGGGATTGCACGAAAAGCGTGCTTTTTTTAGGATCGATACCGCAGCTTATCCAGTCGGATAACATTTCTATTGAATGTTTTTCAAGCGCTTTAGGGTTTTCGTATTCGCTCATTAACGCGTGCCAGTCAGCTATCATGTAAAAAGCAGTGTACTCTTCCTGTAATTTAACCCAATTATCAAGCGCTCCCACAAGATGCCCGAGGTGAAGACTGCCTGTGGGCCGCATTCCGCTTAAAAGCCTTTTTTTCATAATTATGCAAGCCTTCGTGTTATTTTATCTATCTTGTAACTTTCGATCAAGTCCCCGGGCTTTATATCATTGTGTCCGCCAAGATCTATACCGCACTCAAACCCTTCCCTTGCTTCTTTGACATCGTCTTTATGATGCTTTAATGACCTTATTTTTCCTTTAAAAATAACT
>CAZFLU010000047.1:0-7202 GCA_964519195.1 uncultured Planctomycetia bacterium
CTTCAGGAAAAACGCATGTATACGCCGCGATTATCCTGTCTATTTCTTCCGATTCGAATTTCGCGTTAAAAATAGCTCTTTCGACAGAATCCCCTATATCTTTTTTTTCTACCTTTTCTATATGGAAATCCGGCCCTTGTATCAGCTCAAGAAGCGTGGCAAGCTGCGCCTTTTCAGCGACAGACCCGGCGAATGCGTGCCTTATTTCTATAGGCGTAAGTATATTCAAAAATCCGCCCGTAAGTGCGTGAAGCGCTTTCTTGGCCATTACTTTGATCCTCGCCGACCTGCTGAGTTTTATTACCCGGCTCGAGTCATACGTGAATTTAATATGTATGGGAAGGGCATGACCATATACCGTCGCGTCTTCGGAAAGTATGTTTTTGTCGTCTCCGAGAAGCCTGAACCCGTCCTGCATGAACCTCATCATAAGCAGTGTCTTGCCAACCCCGCTTCTTGCGAGAAGAAGCGCTGCCTTGCCGGACCTTTCTATAGCGGAACCGTGCAGCATTGAGTAGCCTTTCAGGGCAAATGCCAGTTTTATAAGATTTGAAAATATTATGCCCGGACCCATGAGGCTACCCAGGTCATTCCAGTCGGCGCGCACATGCATGCGGCCTGCGTTTATGCCGCGTATTTCAACTTTCCACTTTCCGCCTTTGTAAAAATTGTTATAATAAATGTAGCCTTCTTTTATAAAATATTTATTTTTTATGATAAGCGTATTGGAAAGATCAGGAGCGAAAGGCGCCACTTCCACTTCTATATCGCTTTCGGAGCCGCGCGCTTTTTCCTCGTAGTGCCGGAAAAGTTGAAGTGTCCTGTAATCAAAAAAGCTCTTTCGCCCCATGCTAAGCTTCATTCTGACAATACCGTGGAAATTGTAATTGTACACTCCGTTCTTCATTTAACCACCGCTTCCCTGAACCTGAAGTATATCGCTTTTAATTCGGCTATTGAGCATGCCTTGAAAATTATTATGATAAAACACGCGTAAAATATTTCCGGCTTAAGATGCAAGGAGTATATTAGCAACAGGAGTATTAATACCGCGATACAGACAAAAATTATCCTTATATCCACAAAATTGGATTTCCTGTAAGCAAAATAGTATTTCAGCGCTATTGCGGTAAAAGAAGCTACTAAATAGGCAACCGATGCCCCCAGAACCGTGTATTTGTTCACTAAAAAGAATGCCGTGGTTATTACTAAAAGTACCTTGCCTATCTCGATACGGCTTACAATGCTTGCGCTTCCGGTCCCTTTCAGAAATGGATCGACTACCACTCTGTTCATTTCGAAAAATATGGCACAGCTTAAAACAGTTAGTACACCAGCCGCTTTTAAGTAGTCCTCGCCATATATAAAATTAAGGATTTTGGGCCCGAAGAATATAAAAAGTGAAATTATGCTTATTCCGGTAAGCGCCAAGTATTTTTGTATCATATTATTCATCACAAAAAAATTACTTAATGTCTTTTCAGAAAATGAACCGGAAATCGCCGGCAACAAAGCTATTTCGAGCGGCTTTATCATCAAAAGGTTCACGGACGCCAGGCTAAGGGCAATGGCAAAAAAACCCACAGATTGTGGCTTTGATAAAAATCCGAGATACATGTTGAGTATATACGGTATAATAAAGGCACTTATAAAAGGGATGAAAAGATGAATGCCATATCTCGCTATTTCTAATTTGCGCTTCCAGGCTCTAAAAGGGTTGATCGCAAAACGCATCTTGTTTTTATTGAGGAACGTGATCAACGCTACAACCAGGACCAGAAAAGATACGGCATACGCCACGCTCCAGGCGAAGAGAATGCCGGCTATTCTCATATTAAGAAAAACAGCCGTGCATAGCCCCGTGAATCTGACCATTTCAAGCAGTGAATTTGAAAATAGCTGTTCTTTTGGTCTTTGAAACCCCCCGAAAATCCCTCTCACCGCTTTCATGAGCGAAAAGAATAGGGGCCAGAGGCAGGCGATCATTATATATTCCTTAATGTTAGGGAAATTCTTATCCGGAGCGAAATACGAAAAGACAAAAAACAATACCGAACCCAAAAGGCCTAAGTACAGACTTAATTCAAACACCGAAGAAACAGTTTGAGATATCGCTTCTTTCTTGTTTTCCGTTTTTGGTATAAATACCATTGCGGAATTATATATCCCGAAGTCGGTAAGAAGCATGAAGATCCCCGCGATACTGAGCACGAATACCACTGTTCCGTAATCCCGCGGCGTAAGGTTGCGCGCAAGTATGATATTCGACGCAAAAAGAAGGCCGTTGCTTATGATCGTGGCGAAAAGGAGCGCTATTGAATTACGTATTATTTTTTTGTAGATCATTTTTTACTGCGTGTATAAAGATATATTTTACCGCATCGTCTATAAAGCATTCCTCGATCGTTTTAACGTTCAGGCCGCGCAAGATTGCGGGGTAATTATGGTAAAACGTATAACGGTTAGCGTTTATGCTACGCTTAACATTGCTCCTCGACCAATACACCTCTTCCACGAGGATTATGTCCCTCCTTGATATGCGTATAAGTTCGCGGACCGCTCTTTTGGCCGCCTCGTGCGCAAGGTGCATAAGCGTGCCGTGCGTAAACACCATATCAAAAGATGCGCTTTTGAACGGCATGTCTGTTATGTCAGAACACGCAAGTCTTATGTTTTTTCTGTTTTTTATAAAGAGACGCGCTTTTTCAATAAGGCGCAGGCTTATGTCCATACCGTAATACAGCTTTTCGGAACCATTCTTTTCTTTTTCCGTAAAAAAATTCAGGTTTCTACCGAAACCGCAACCCGCCTCAAGCACGCTTTCCGGATTTAATCTGTCTATTTTTTCAAGTATCCTCTTTTGGGCTATATGTATGTCTTTTTGTATCTTTTGCCCGAAAAAAGCATCAGACCAACTGTCCCAAAAGTGGCGGGGGTCATACCCGTTGCGCAAGAAAGGCGCGGCTTTGCTTTTGGTTTCGGATAGGGCGCCCAAAATGCCCAATTTAAACAGTACGCTTTTTATTATTCTTACCATTTATTTGCCGTCATGAAGTTGGAGGTCAACCGCTCTGTTGCAGCTGGACCAACACTCATTGCATTTTACAAACTTTTCATGGATCCTCTTTGTCTTATCGGATCTCCATATACTGGAAAATGTATTATCATGCAGATTACCCAGCACCACATCCGTCTTGCACGAACACAGGGCAACGTCTCCTTCCGGAAAAACAAACGTCAGAAGTTTTATCGAATTGCACGGCAGGCTCAGGCGCCCGTCAAGCCAGTCGTGGTAACGAGAAGTGTAGTAATCAAAATCTTTCACGTATTTTGACGCATCGTAAAGCCTGGGCCTTTTGAAATCTACCCCGTAATAAGGCGGATCGTACAGATAATTTATTCCCATGTTAAGGCCGTATTTCCTGCAAACACCCTTTACGTGTTCGAGGTCCTCGGGCGTATTCCACGGCGTTACCGTATAAGAAATATGTATATTTGTGATCTTGCGGAGATCTCTTATGACCTCAAGAACCTTATCATAGCTTGAATTCACGCCTCTTATTTTATCATGCGCTTCCTTGGCGCCGTCGAGCGAAAGCTGGAGCGTTCGCAGTTTAAACTTCCTGACCTTCTCACCTATAAGTTTGACGTTCAATCCGTTACTTGCGATGATGTGTTTTTTATCCTTTATAAGCTCAAGTATCGCGTCGCATTCGGGATGCATTTCGAATTCGCCCCCGGTTATGACAAAGACCGCGTCTTTAAGCAGCCTGTCGGTGACAAGCTTGCGCACTATATCCGGCTCAATATCTATTTTAGGTGTTTTTTCCCATATAAAGCAATGCGAGCATTTTAAGTTACATCTGTTCGTAATAAAAATAGCGCAGCTTAGTATCTTGCCTGAGACCAGGAGATATCTCGCGTAAAGTCGTCTTATAGCGGCATAAACGCCATGATGTTTCCTCAAAAGAAGCGCTATCTCATATTGAAGTTTACTTGTAAATTTCATTTTTTATTTCCGTTCGAATTTTCGGTCTCGTTTTTTCAGAACAAATCCGCAGTATACCAAAAACAAAACCGCTATCATCATTCCGTATATCGCAAAAAATTTAAGATAAGCTGCCGTGGCGTTACATAGCGTAAATACGGGAAGCGTTGCGTAACGCAAAAGTCTAACTGATATAAGTTCTTTAAGCATCCTGAAAAGCGGGTTTGAGTGTATGACGCCACGCACCTCGCTCGCATGTTCGTCCATGTTGACCCTTTTGCTGAATTTCACCATTGCCCGCATCATAAGCGCGTCAGCTCCCAGAAGCACAAAAGCGAAAACCCACACAGCATGATCATGCGTAACCCGGAACAGACCGTACGCGAGACAGAATATGACCAGAAATTCCCTTACCTCATCTATCATTGAATCGAACCAGTCGCCGAACTCTGTTGACATGCCCTTCATGCCGGCAAGCGACCCGTCAGTAAAGTCGATTATTACCGCAAAGACCAAAAGAAAGGATGCCGCGATCTGTTTTCCGTAACTGCCGCTCGCCAGTAAAAGTGACGCGAATATTATAAGCATAAGTCCGAAAGTGCTTACCGCGTTAGGCGTCACCGGGGTTTTCGCCAGGACCCCTGCTATGTAGCTGCCGGAATTCCTGAAAAACCTGACAAGCAGCTGATCCATTATGCGTTCGCTTTTTTTTAGATTATCCCCTTCCAGCATATTCCCACTCTCCTATTATAGATTTTATTTTTCCTACCGTTACGGATTTAGGGCCCGATTCAAAAAATATGTCTTGGCGCGGTTTCTTTAAAAAATGAGTTACAGCGTCCCTTACTTCTTCCTTGCTGTGAGCTACGCGGACCCAGTCATATTTCTTGAGGTATTCCGCAAGTTCGAACTGGTGATCATCAAAAATCTCTCCCAACGCGGTGTTCCTCGGCACCGCGATAAACGGTTTTTTGCACATGCGAGCCAAAAGGGCGCTTCCGACCCCTGCGTGTCCTACTATGATATCGGCTTCTCGGCATAAGCCAATGAACCTGTCAATTATCACAAAATCAAAAAATTCTGCGTTTTTAGGCGTATAGGATGAACAGCCTTTCTGTATGATTGTTTTTTCCTCCGTCTCACTCGCCAATTCATCCATTATTCTGACTAGCCTATCGAACTTCCACAAGACGCCGCCTCCGCAAGCTACGAATATCATATAAGTTCTCCGTAAAATTCCGCTTTGTCCCCATAGGTCTTTTTCAGACTTTTCCAAGGCACTATGAACTTATCGGATATACCGAAAAGCATCTTCCCGGTACCCGAAGGCTTGTTGAATTTCGCTATAGTTTCAAGGAATATAAGTTTTGTCCCGAAGAGGACTTTCCCTATGATAAATGCCGGTATGGCGATTTCCGAACCTGTCGAAAAGAGCACGTCAGGCTTTTCTTTCCGGAATATACGATACATCTTGAACGTATTCAAAACAAGTTTGAAAAATAGCATGAGGTTCGATACGCTATAGCTTATTTTATACACCCTGTCCAATTTACCCTGTATAACGCTTCCTACGTGTGAGGCGTTATAGGTGATGAGAAAAATATCGCTGCCTTCAAAAGCCTCGATCACATTGAGCGCTTCAATAAGATGTCCGCCTTCTGAGCATATAATACCGATTTTCATTGTTTGACGAAGAATTCCTTTATATGGTTTATTATTTTTAACACTTCTTTATCTTTAAGGTCCGGATACAGGGGCAAAGTTAAGATGTTTTTCCATATACGTTCCGCAACAGGCAGATTTCTGTAATAAGGTTTGTATATTTCATAAAGATGATTAGGATAATAATGAACTCCTGTTGATACCCCTTTTTCCTGCAGAAATACGTTTAGCCCGTCCCTCTTTCCGGTTTTTATTACAAAATTATGCCATGCGCTTTTCGCATAATTTTTTTCTGAAGGCACTATTATGTCACCTATGCCTTTAAGTTCTCTGCTGTATATTCTCACGATCTCCCGCCTTCTTTTATTCATATCATCGAGCCGAGCAAGCTGAGCCAGGCCTATGGCCGATGATATATCGTGCAGGTGATATTTGAACCCTATCTCTTCCACATCATATTGCCAGTCATATTTCTTGTGTTCTTTTTCTCTTTGCCATGTGCCTTTGGATATCCCGAGCCATCTTAGTTTTCTTAGGCGTTCATAAATGTTCCTGTCATTTGTCGTTATCATACCGCCTTCGCCGGTGGCAAGGTTCTTAACAGCGTGAAAACTAAAGCATCCGATGTCGCCTATTGAGCCCAGTTTTTTCCCTTTATATGTTCCGCCGGCAGCGTGCGCGCAATCTTCGATCACTTTAAGATCATGTTTTTTCGCAAATACATTTATTTTTTTCATATCGCATGAATGCCCGCCATAATGCACTGTAATGACGGCTTTAGTTCTATCTGTTATAAGCGTTTCAATAAGGTTTACGTCTATGTTAAGCGTATCTTCTTCTACATCGCAGAAAACCGGTCTTGCCCCGTTATAAAATATTGCGTGATTTGTAGAAACAAAAGTGATCGGAGTTGTTATGACCTCTCCTTTTTCGATATCCATTACTTTCATTGCAAGGTGAAGAGCTGCGGTACAAGAATTAAGAGCTATTGCATATTTTACCCCGATGTATTTTGCGAATTCTTTTTCGAATTCTTCCGTTCTGGGGCCAAGCCCTGCCCATCCTGACAAGAGCACTTTGCTGACCGCGTTAATCTCATCTTTTCCGTATGAGGGCTTGAAGACTGGTATCATTATTACTCCTTAAGGGCTATTTCCTTAGCCGATATTCCGTATTTTCTGAAAAGCTCGTTCACTTCCTTATTTGATATGAGCTTGCCCGACAGTATAATACGCCTCTTGCGCAGGGTCTTTGGCAGCATTTTAAAAAATGAAACATATACTTTGAAAAGTATGGCTATAAGTTCTCTTTTTGAGAATTGGTTCCCGAATTTTCCGGCAGCGCCCTTTCCGCTAAGAGCTCCGAAGCTTTGAAAAATATACCTTAAAAAAGTATAGAAACATCCGGCTGCAAGAAGCATCAGTGGAAAGTTTTTGAACGCGACCAAAAGCCTGTTCCGTTCGACAAGAAATGCCTTGAACGGCGAATACGTACCTGTGGAGGCGGAATGACAATGGTAAACTACCGCCTCGGGTTCGTATATGCATTTCCA
>CAZFLU010000048.1:0-7077 GCA_964519195.1 uncultured Planctomycetia bacterium
GATTTCGATATTCGTATTTCGTTTTTTCTATTCTATGTTCTTTAACTGCTCTCGTATCTTCTCTATCTCGGTCTTCGCTTCTATTACGCCTTTTGATATGTTAAATCCGCTGGATTTTGACCCTACTGTATTGATCTCTCTGTGAAGTTCCTGCGATATGAAATCAAGTTTTTTCCCGACCTCGCCTTTTTTGCGCATTGTCTGCGTGAAATTCTTTATATGGTTAGCGAGGCGCGTAAGTTCTTCTGTTATATCGGTATTTTTGGCAAATAAGGCTACTTCGACCGCTAATCTTTCCTTGTCAACCCGGTAGCCTCCCGATAATTCCTTTATTCTTTGCGATAAGCGCTTTTTGTACTCTTTAATGTTCGAAACGCTTTCGTCTTTTATTGACTGAACTATTCTTTTTATTTTCCCAAGACGTTTATCCACATCTTTTATGAGAAAGCTGCCTTCTTTTTCCCTGTCCCTTACAAGTTTCTTCAGCGCTTTCAGGACAGCTTCCTGTACGAACGGCCACATTTTTTCAGTGTTCTTGCTTGCCGGTTTATAATTTATGACCCCGGGAAACGCTATTATATCGCTGAATTTTATCTCACCTTCTGCGCTTAGTTCCTTTTTAAGTTTTTTCAGTTTTTTATAATAACTTGACGCTATCTTATGATCTATATAAGCTAACGCGGAAGCTTCTCCGGTTTCCTCGTGCGTCAGGTTAAGATATACCTTGCCGCGCGCGACGCTTTTATTGATAAGCTCTTTCACTCTGTCGTCAAAAATAGCGAGGCTGTTGGGGAGCTTATAAGTTATTTCCAGGAACTTATGGTTCAGGGTCTTTAGTTCCGCTGTAAAAACACCGAACGCCCCGCGCGAGCGGCCCCTTCCGAAGCCTGTCATGGAATGTATCATGCCCACACCCTGATTTCCTGTTTTGATTCCATGGTTTTGGTAGGATATATATCCGCTATGACCTCATCCGGCTGGAACCAGAGTTTTATTTCGCGCTCCGCTTCTTCGGCGTTAGAAGACGCGTGAATAACGTTTTCATACACGCCTTTTGTGGTTATGCGGCCGTACTGGCCCCTTATGGAGATCATGTCGGCTTCTTCAGGGTTAGTTGCCCCGCATATATCGCGCACCTTTTTAAGCGCCTCTTCTCCCCAGTACACAAGGGCCATTACCTTTTTTTTGTGATAATCGCCCATTATGTATTTTATAAGGTCCTGGAAAAACGGTTTATCGCTAAGGTGCTTATAATGTTCTTCGGCGAGTTTTTTTGAGACTTTGACTATCCTGGCTGCCACTATCTCAAGTTTGGTTTCCGAGAGGCGCGTGAGTATGTTGCCTGTCAGGGACTTTTTAAGCCCGTCAGGCTTTATGAGTACGAGCGTTTGATTTGTCATTTTGTCCTTTGTTATATATTATATTAATATTAGGGTAATTAAGTATTGTATCAATTAAACGTCTATTGTCAATATTAATCTAAAAACCTATAATATTACTATAAATTCGCCCTTTGCCGGGTTTTTGGAGAAATATTCGGATAGTTCCCCCGGCTTACCCCTTCTTATTTCCTCAAATTTTTTCGTAAGTTCCCTTGTTACAACGAGTTCTCTATCCGGCATGAGGTCCTTGGCGTCTTCAAGAAAGGCCTTTATCCTGTGGCAGGACTCATATATTATAATTGACCGCTCCTCTTCTTTTAGCTCCTCAAGCCTTTTACGCCTTTTGGAGCTTTTATTGGATAAAAAACCCTCGAAAATGAACTTATTAGTGGGTTTTCCGGAAACAACAAGCGCTGTTATGAGGGCTGTGGGGCCCGGAATGGGTTCAACTTTAATCCCGGCTTCTATCGCGTCCTTTATGAGAACATACCCCGGGTCAGATATGCCCGGAGTTCCGGCGTCAGATACAAGCCCTACGTTCTTGCCGTTTTGTAACAGCTTAAGAACTTCGTCCTTTCGCTTCAGGCTGTTATAGGAATAGAAACTAAGAAGCCTGTTCTTTATCCCGTATTTGGAAAGAAGAAGGCCTGTGTGCCTGGTGTCTTCGGCGGCAATAACATCAACTTCTTTAAGTATGCGGAGCGCTCTTAAAGTTATGTCTTCAAGGTTACCTATCGGAGTGCTTATTATATAAAGTGTTCCTGTCATAATTAGCGTATAGCGTTTAGCGTTTAACGTATAGTATATAATTTTGGATCGAAAAACACAAATCTCCTTCTATCCGCTATGCGCTATACGATAAAACATTATTCTACCGTCACAGATTTGGCCAGGTTTCTGGGCTGGTCTATATCGTAATCAAACTCCAGCGCTACATAATAAGCTAAAAGCTGGAGCGGTATGACCACAAGAAGCGGCGAGAAGAATTCATCTATTTTGGGTATCTTTATCACGTAATCAAGCTTGTGGCGGGCCATTTCTTTATCGTTTTCCGTCACGATAACTATTATTTTGCCGCCCCGCGCTTTTATTTCCTGGATGTTGCTTATCATTTTTTCATAAACGCTGGATTCGTTGGCTATGCAGACAACCCACGGGTTCTCGTCTATAAGAGCTATGGGGCCGTGTTTCATTTCTCCCGCCGGATAAGCTTCGGCCGCGATATAAGAGATCTCTTTAAGTTTTAGCGCTCCTTCAAGCGCGTTCGGATAATTGATGTTCCTGGCCAGGTACAAAAACGTGCTTTTATTATGTTTTTCGAGATAGTATTCCTTAAAATCTTTCGCGTATTTCGCTATTTGGTTTTTCTTGCCCCTGAATTCATTAAGCATTTTTTTAATAAGCTTGGGCGATCTTTTAAGCTCGGAGAGAAACTTTGAGATCCTGGGCTTATTAAGGCTTTTCTTTTCTTTTGCTATGTAAATTGACAAAAGATATAAAATAGTAAGCTGCGCGGTGTAGGCTTTTGTTGAGGCAACCGCTATTTCCGGGCCTGCGTGAGTATATATTACCCCGTCCGCTTCCCTCGCTATCGAACTTCCCAGCACATTACAGATTGCCAGCGTTCTTGAGCCTCTTTTTTTAGCCTCTCTTAAGGCGGCAAGCGTGTCCGCTGTTTCGCCCGACTGGGATACTAATATTACAAGGGTATCTTTCCCTACTATGGGATTCCTGTATCTGAATTCACTTGATGTATCAACCCAGACCGGCATGCGCGCCACTTCTTCCAGAATATATTTCCCGGTCAAAGAAGCGTGATAAGCCGTGCCGCACGCGACTATGGCTATTCTTTTTATTTTTTTGATAGCGCTTACCGGTATTTTAAGTTCCTCAAAAACTATTTTTTCTCCCCGGGTTCTTTCTTTTATGATATTTCCTACGATATCCCCCTGCTCAAATATCTCTTTAAGCATGAAGTGCGGGAAGCCGGTCTTCTCCGCCTGGCTTATGTCCCAGGTTATCCTGACTGGTTTTCGTAAGACCTTCTTTCCGTCTCTATTGATTATCTTGATTTGGCCCGGGGCTATCTCGGCAGTTTCCCCGTTCTCGATAAATATGATGTCTTTCGTGTAATCCAGTATGGCGGGTATATCGCTTGCTAGAAAATTCTCGCTTTTCCCTTTTCCTATAACAAGCGGGCTATCGCATCTTGCGCCTATTACTTTCTCGGGCTCTTTTATGTCCACGCAACAAATTGCGTAAGAACCTTTAAGCTGTTTTGTGGCCTTGCATACAGCATTAAGAAGGTTTCCTTTATAGTACTTTTCAATAAGGTGCGGTATTGCTTCTGTGTCGGTATCAGAGACGAACCTGTGGCCTTCTTTTATTAGCTTATCTTTGAGCTTTTGGTGATTCTCAATAATGCCGTTATGGACCACGGCTATTTCTTTTTTGTCGTCAAGATGCGGATGAGCGTTTATCTGGTTTGGCACGCCGTGCGTTGCCCATCTGACGTGCCCTATGCCGCTCGTGCCATTCGGCCTTTTGCGCTCTATTTCATCAGCTAGTACGTGAAGTTTTCCGGGCATTTTGTAGCAGGTTATTTTCCCGTTCTCCGGTATGGCTATGCCCGCGGAGTCATAGCCTCTATATTCAAGGCGTCTCAATCCCTTTAATATAACGTCTATGGCCTCTCGCGGGCCGGTGTATCCTATTATTCCGCACATAAGTTAAGCCTTAACAAACCATATCCCTGTTATTATTAAAACAGTCCCTAAAATTCGAAATGGCGTTACATTTTCTTTCAGTATCAGGATGCTAAGAAGCGCCGTAACAAGCGGGTAAGCCGCGGCTATTGGCACTATCCTTGAAGTGGCCCCCTCTTTTAAAGCGGCAAAATATGTAAGCATTCCTATAAGGCCCGCCATTATGCCCGTTGCTGAAAATATCATAAGGGTTTTAGCGTCGGCTGAAAAAATTGCCTTCAATTTTCCGGAAACCGCCGCGTATAAAAGAAGCGCGAGCGTAACAGCTACGCTTCTTATCGTAACGCCTGTAAGAGCGTCTGTTCTGCCGAGGCCTATTTTTTCAAGAACCGGCGTCGCGCCCCACAAAAAAGCTGTTATTACAAGTAAAATTATTATATCGGGCCTCATTTTGCTTTTTTGATTACCTCTTCGTATATCTTGAAATTATTCTGCGCCATTATCTCTTTGGAGAACCTAAGCTCCGCTATTTTTCTACCGGTAACCCCTATTCTGCGCCTCAAGCTCTCATCGTCCAGAAGGTTCATTATTTTCGTAGCAAGCGCCTCATAATCCCTTATGGGTATTACATATCCGTTTATGCCGTCCTGTATTATTTCAGGCATGCCCCCGGAATTCGTGACTATCATCGGCTTTGCTGACGCAAGGGACTCAAGCATCGTAAGGCCGAACGGTTCACCGACGCTTGAAGGATAAAGACAAATATCCGCTATTGAATAAAGTTTCACCATTTCATCAAGCGTGAACATGTCTATGAAAATATTGTTTTTTACTCCGAGCCCTTTCATGAGGTCAACTATGTAAGCTATGTCCTTCTGCTGGGAGTTTGCCCAGTCAACGATGTTCCCCGTGCCCGCTAAAACAAGCATGGCGTCAGGATATTTCTTTACAACCAGCCTCATTGCTTTAACGCTTATGTCGCAGCCCTTCGCAAGGCCCATTCTTGCCGGATGGAATATTACTTTTTTGTTCTTCAGAATGCCCAGCTTCCCGTTATATTCTTTTTTCCCGCGCGGGTGGAACCTGTCTATGTCTATGCCGTGGTGAATGGTTGTTATTTTATTGCTGTCACAGCCTATGCCCATTAATTCTTTTTTTATGTAGAAACTTACGGCTATTATGTGGTCCCACCTGATCTTTCTTGTAAGCTCGAGGAAAAGCATGTCATCCCACGAATTGTGGGCTGTCAGGATAAGCGGTATTTTTCTTTTTTTCTTAACCTCGTCCTCGAGTATTTTAGCGTGGGCCTTGCTGAAATAGTGCAGGTTGTGAGCGTGGACTACGTCGGGTTTATGCTTGTTAAGGAAACTCGCTATTGTCTTGCGGACCTCTTCCTCTATCCCTATGAGGCCTCTTTCGTTCAGCCAATTAAGGTCCATTATGGGGGCCCTTGTTACTTTCACGCCTTTATAATCTTCCTGGGCCCTGGCTTCCTTGCAAGTGCCTGTCAGAAGGCTTACGTTATGGCCCATTTTAACAAATTCCGGAAGCAGCATTACAAGGTGCGTCTCAACCCCGCCGATTATCGGCGGAAAAGCCCAGTGAACATGCGCGATGTTTAATTTCTTTTTGACGCGTTTAGATGCCATGTTTTTCTCCTCTATATGCCGTCCTGCGCATATTTTTGCCGCGTACGCCCGCTGCGTTAACTTTAATAGGATACTATAATATTATGAGGTAATCAAGAAAATTGAATAGCGCGCCGGGCAGTATCTTCAAAAGGCACGGATCCCGCTCTCCCGCGGCTTTTTTCATCATTTTAGGCTTTTTTCAATTTCTCGCGGACAAGGTCTTTCAGTTCCGCGAAATCACCTATCTTAAGGCCGGATGTATCGATCGGGGGCAGAACTGCGAGCCTGCCTGATACTTTTGCTTTAAACACCCATCCGCCTTTTGGGATAGCCTCTCTTGTGCCGGTTATAAATACAGGTAGGATCGGTTTTTTCTCTTTTATGGCTAGCTTAAAGGCGCCGTTCTTAAATTCTGCCATGTCGTCAGTGTCGCTGCGCGTCCCTTCAGGAAAAAAAAGCATTGATACGCCGCTTCTAAGCCATTCGGCTGCTTTTCGGTATACTTTTTTTACACTTCCGTACTCACCCCTTGAAAGCAAAATATGATCGTTTACCCAAAGAAGCCCTCCTATGAACGGCACTTTAAGCAGTTCCTTTTTTGCCACCCATTTAAAGTACGTGTGCAGCTGATATATTATTATTATGTCGGCAAGGCTCTGATGGTTTGCCACTATCACGTATGTTTTTGAATGGTCTATGTTCTCAAGGCCCTCTACCTTAAGCTTCCAGAAAGGGTTTAAGGCTATGAGAGTATCTGACCACCAGAAGCACTGCGCGTGGACAAGTTTTTCCCTGTTTGGGATAGGGAGAGGTATTTTTTTAATGACGAGGCTCGAAAGAAAAGCGGCGCCTGTAATGATAAAACCGACTACCCATATTAGTATTGATATTATAAATCTCATGACGCTCCGATAGTTTTGGATCCGATAGTTTTCGGCCGTTTCAGGAACTCCGTTCAACCTGCTACAGATTTTGAACTTAGAAGTGTACCCTAGATTATACCCCTAAATAAAAACCGCCTCAAGTATTTACTTGAAGCGTGGGATGGTTTCCTGTGTGCTGCGAAAGCGTCTCGGGGCTAATCTGCGAAATCTTCCATTTTATCTGAGGAAGTCCAAACCGTCCCTAAAGGTTTGCATTATGCCATTGCTAGCTTCTGAATTACTTGTCTTATTTTTTTCCTCATTACAGGCCTTATGGGCTCTGCCTTCATATGCACCCTAAAACCGACAAAAAGTAAAACTTTCGCAAGCGTAACCGGATCCGTGAATTCGCAATTTTCGATCTTTGAAATATGCTGTTGCGTTACCCCACCTGATCGGCTAACTCGTCCTGGGTAATATTGTTATTGATTCTATA
>CAZFLU010000049.1:0-7020 GCA_964519195.1 uncultured Planctomycetia bacterium
TGGTTTAATAAGTTCGATCTGTTTTATAAGATACTTCTCGCATGTCAGGATCTCTGCCGGAAGCGGGTTTCTGTTGTTTGGCGGACGGCACTTCAGAACATTGGCTATATATACATCGTCCCGCTTAATGCCGATGGATTCGATTATTTTCGTGAGAAGCTGACCCGCTCTTCCGACAAAAGGCGCGCCCCGCAGGTCCTCTTCCACGCCGGGCGCCTCGCCCACGAACATGAGCCCGGCGCGTTCGCTTCCCGTTCCAAAAACAACGTTTTTACGTGTTTTAAAAAGATCACATTTGACGCAGGTCAAAGCTTCTTTTCGTAAGGCATCAAGAGGCGTGAGAGTTTGCGGTTTTTCATCAAGAAAAATTTCCCGTATACCGGAAAGCCTTTCCGTTTCAAGGTGTTTTTTTATTGACCGCAATACTTTTTTAAGGTCATCCGCAGAGTTCATCAAGGATCTTTTCTCCTGAATTTATAAGCCTTATTTTTACCGTGTTCTCTTCAAGTTCTTTTATTTTACCCGTATTAAAGATCTTTTCGATTATTGACTCGATATCTTCTGCCTGATTCGCGGTTATGGCCGCCCCCGCATCCACCAAAAACTTTGCATTCCTTGTTTCCTGGCCGGGTATGGGCGAAACGAGTATCATGGGAAGGCTTGAGGCAAGGGCTTCTGTCACGCTCATTCCTCCGGGCTTTGTTATCAAAATATCCGAGGCTGCCATCAGTTCGTCCACGTTGTCAACAAAACCGGATACCTTAAAAGATTTATCAGAGTTTTCCGCGATAGCTGTTATTTCTTTTTTAAGAAGTTCGTTGTAGCCGCATACGACTATTATCTGAAAATCCGCTTTTGCGGCGCTAAGCTCTCTTGCGATCTCCTTTACCGGCCCCACGCCAAAACCGCCGCTTAACACAAAAACAGTTTTTTTGTCCGGGTTAAGACCGAATTTTTTTCTCATCTCATTTTTGTCGCGGGATAGATAAAACCCCCGGCCGCAAGGTATGCCATAAGCTTTTATTCGCTCCTCTGGAATGCCGCGCTTGACAAGGTCCTTTTTTGTGTATTCAGAACCTACAACATAATAGTCTATCTTATCCTCAAACCATATCATGTGCCCCTTGTAATCTGTTATCACGCAAATGATCGTAGAGTTGATCTTCCCTTTCTTTTTAAGGTCGCTTGCCACGTCAGAAGCTAAAAAATGCGTGCTTATTATATGTGAAGGATCCATGCCTACAAGATGTTTCTCGAGCCTTGCGCAGTTCATTTTGTTGTTCAGCCTGCGCGCCCACTTTATAAGACCGTAAAACCAGGGGATATCCAGGATATAATAAAAAAAAGCCCATACAGGCGAAAGCTTCCTGACCAGAAGAAGATATGTTCGCAGATATAAAAAACGAAAGGCAGGGCTTGTAAAATGCAGCGAATCTTCTATCGAAACAGGAACGCCTTTGCTAAGAAAGGCTTCCTTTATTGAAAAAGCCGCTTTCTTGTGCCCGATACCCGCGGTCGCGTATAGGATCAGTATGTTTTTTTGTAAAACAATGTCAGAGGCTTTGTTCAGATCGTCGCACACGTGGTCGGGTTTTACATCCCACGCCCGGATCTCCTCTTTACTGCTTTTCCCGCTTAAAACAAGTATTGTGCTCATGCCCAGCTTCTTCCCCGCTTCGACGTCAGTTCGCCCGTCGCCTATGAAATACGCGCCTTGCGGATTAATGCCCGTCTCTTTTTTCGCTTGTTCAAAAAGTCCGGTTTTCGGCTTCCGGCAATCGCAATTATCACTGTCCTGATGAACGCAATAGTAAACTTTTTTTATATCTATGTCATGTTCTTTAAGCTCTTCGATCATCCTTTTGTTAACGGCATCCAGTTCGTCCTTGCTATAGTAACCTTTGCTAACGCCGCCCTGATTTGAGATTATTATTATATCCATGCCTGCGCTCTTTATTTTTTTTAGGCCTTCCACAACGCCCGGCAATATAATAAAATCCTCCGGCTTAGTTACGTAGCTATACTTTGTCCATCCCGCGGGGTCCTTATTAATAACACCGTCCCTGTCAATAAAAACCGTTCTTTTCATATAGCCACCCTGTCCTCTAGTATATCGTTTGTTATGATGCTTATGTAAGCGACGGCGAGCGGCAATATATGCAAAAGAAGCCTGCTGAAAGATGTTCTCAGGTGCCACGTCACGTCATTTGGCGTAATAAAATAAATGGCCGTATAAAAAGCCATTATTACAGCTATCGGCAAAATCATATATTTGAATTCGTCGTTCAATTTTGTTTTCACGCCAATAAAAATAACCGTGAAGAACATGGGCCATACTATGTTCCATTTTTTAACCCCAAAGAATTCGCGTTGATACTCATAAAGTATGGGAATTATGCGGACCGGCAATTTCGGGATCGAAGCAAATGATATTGCTTCTGCGTTAAGCACATCGCTTGAAAGTTTAAAATGTATTTTTAAAAGATTCCATCCAAGCGCCAGCGCAAGAATACCGAAAAACGCGGCTGCCGACACGCCATGTCTGTTCTTGATCCAGAAAGAAAAAAGAAAAAATAACATCATAAGCGCTATAACCGCGCCTTCATTTTTTGTAAAAAAAGCGAAAACGCAAAAAAGACACGCTAAGATCATATAAGCTTTTTCTTTATATTTATTCCACATATAAAGAAAGCTAAACGTCAGAAAAATCAAGGCGCCCATTTCAAAATCCGCGTACCCTATCGCGGCATAATCGCCGAATTGCTTAACAGATACCAGGATGAACGTAAAACATAACGTAAGAGCACGGTTATTCGTTATTTTTTTTACAAACGAATAAAAGACAAGCGTTATCGCTATAAAGTTCATAGGAAACAACATCTTAACAAGATAATCGTTAAATCCGCCTGTAAATTTATAAAACCATACTTCTTTAAAAGGAAAAAGCAGAGGGTAATCAATATGGGTACTCTGAAAATTCTCCTTGAGAAAAGTAAAAAATGCGCCCGGTAAAAGATCTGAAACATAAATAATTTTTGATTTTACTGCCCATATGGCTACGCTATCATATGATTCTATTGGGGCTGCCATGGCAAGAAGAAAAGTGTAAAATATCTCAAAAACTATGAAACAAATAAACATCTTCTCAAGAAGCGTCATTCTTATCCTGGCCGGGCTTTCGGATATGCATGTTTTACGGTTTTTTAAAATAATTAGCGCGCTTGCCGCCATTACAAAGATCCATGGTAGGAGCATGCCCAAAGTTCCGGTCTTGGACCCGGCTACCCACATAAGAAATATCTCAAAAGCCATTATGTTCACACCAAGTATGTATGAAAGCCCTATCCGCCCTGGGACATCAATAAGATCCTTCTTGCATACGATCGAAAGCACGCTGTATCCAATAATTAAATTTGTAATGATGAATAAGATCGTCTTCATGTTGATCTGCGGACGTTAAAGTCGTCTGCTGTAAAAATTAAAATGTAATCAGGGTCATTTTTATCATAAACATTAGGATAGAGATAATATACGCCTCTCCGGTGATCTATTGAAAGGTCCTCTACTCCTTCAAAGGTATATGTAGATCCTGGAGGCATGCTTTTTTTAGAAAACTCAAGGAATTCGAAAAATCTGTCCCCATATACATAAGAATATTTGCCTTCAGCATTCCTTTTATACGCTTCAATATAATCATGAAGCCGGCCCTTGCGAAAAAGATCCCGAAAGATAAAGTTAACCCATAGCGCTATCCAGACGGCCAGTAAAGCTGTGAAAACAAGGCGTATATGTTTTTTAATAAAGATACGCATTAGTCAATAAACCTGTATTTTAGCAATGTCCAAAGAGCCCCCAGCCCGTCCTTCCACGTGATCTTCTTGCCCTCATCATAGCTTCGGCCATAGTAAGATATCGGCATTTCATATACCCGAAACTTTTTTTTCAATATTTTTGATGTCATTTCGGGTTCTATTGCAAAATCGTTGGAGCGTAAATCCATTCCTTTTACTATATCGGTCTTCATAACCTTGTAACATGTTTCCATATCGGTCAATGTTGAGTTGTACAAGACGTTAGTAATAAGCGTGAGAAAGCGATTGCCCATGAGATGCCAGAACATGTGAACGCGCTGTGGCTTCCCTCCCCACAACCTAGACCCATATACAACGTCCGCAGCGCCTTTTATTATAGGTCCGACCAGGTCTTTTAACTCGGATGGATCATATTCATTGTCCGCGTCCTGTATGGCTGTTATTTCCCCGGTAACCTCTTTAAATCCGCTCCTAAGAGCAGCGCCTTTGCCCTTATTTTTTTCATGGAATATCTTTTTTATTTTACGTCCGAGATCCATGTTCTTAATGATCTCTCGTGAGCCATCGGTTGAAAAGTCATCAACTATTATAAGTTCTTTTACTATGCCAAGCTCCAGCACCTTATTTACCGTGGCCTCAAGCGTATCTTTTTCATTATAAACAGGCATCACTATCGAAAGACATTCGTTTTCCATTTATTCCCCCATGCTAATATTCCGACAGATATTACGAATATCATCATCAATATGGGCTGCGACAGCTCCCAGAAACGGTTTTAAGCGGTTCATGATTTTCAGGTCTCTCATGTTATCGGCCACGATAAGTTCTATTTTCTTTTTGCTTTTCTTCTTCATTATATTAAAAAAAGCGGAATATGGAAGAAAAAACGCAAACACCTCCTTGAATCTTATGTTTATATGGTCCTTAAGGCCGGCCTTTTTTTCAGATACCTGCGAGAAAAAAAATACTTTATGCCCATTCCTAAGAAGTTCATACAAAATTCCGGTGGCTTTGGGCAAACTACACGTCTCTCGTATAATAAAAGCGGCGTTGATAGACCTGCCCCATCTTTTATTGAATATTTTTTCGTTCTCCCGGAAAATAGTGTCCCTGTTCCCCAGCTTATTAAAGCTGCGCATGTCTTCGTGAAAAACATAAGAAGATTTGGCCCTGGCGCAAATGAAACCTTCTTCCCGCGCGCGCATGCAGTAATCCCGCTCCTCGAAATATCCCATTCCGTAAACTTCGTCGAATAGGCCTATTTTATCAATTACTTCGCGTTTTATCAGCATGCAGAAACCCCTGCAGGTATCGAGCTCCTGCCATTCAAAAGGCTTTCCGTCTTTGGACTCCTGCCCTAACATGTTGCTGGAAGGATTTATCATCCCTATGTTGTCCGGGCCCTTCTCGAGCGTGGCCATAAGAGATGTCAGCCAGCCTTCGGTTACATACGCGTCATTATTTAGAACGCAAACCACCGCGGAGCTTGAAGCGACAATGCCCTGGTTGACAGCCTTGACAAATCCAAGATTCCTGCTGTTCTTGATCATGAGCGTCTCAGGCATCTTTTTTTCTAAAGAGGCTAAATATTCCTTAATACCCTCTTCGCCTCCGTTATCAATTATTATAAGCCTGTATGGAAATCGCGTGTGTTTCTCGATGAGCCCTACGCACTTAGCCGTTGCCTCTTTCTCGTTCCAAACCGGTATTATGATATCGCATTTTTTCATGAATTTACAGTCCTGCTTTTTGTGCGTTCCATTATTAATATTGTATCAATTTTGGCGGTTTCTGAATAATTTTTTGATATATAATCCCAGATAATGGGATGCCTTTTTGTTGACGGTATTCCATCAAGGCCCCTGTTCTCGAATATCACGAACTTTGGCTGCCGCGCTTTTAATTCGGACACTGTGCGCGTCTGCTGCGCTGGGGTGCTGGCATATATTGAGAATGTATAATAAACAGGTATTTTTCTATCCGTAAGAAAATAAAAAAGGCCCATATTGCTGAAATCATAAATATATTCGTCTTTGTCAGTTCTTCTTTTTATAAAATCAGTAACATATTCTGTTTCGCGGGCCTGCTTATCAGGAATATAAATATTGCCCGCGGCCTCAAGATTCATCTTTCTGCTGCCTGCAGGAATGGTTCGCAGTGAATCTATTTTTTTCATGAATTCTTCAAGTGGTTTTTTCGGAGAAAATTTTGATATTGTCCATGAGCTCACGAGGACCATTCCTAAGATTACTATTATAAATATCGGCCTGCTTCCCTGCCATTTACCGGTTTTCGCGTTTCTGAGGGCGCCTTTAAGGTAATCAATAAAAGGGTCAAGCGTCATTGCGAGAAGTAAAAATGCCGGAAAACTTACATACCTTACATGCGTGCTGTCAGGCCTTATAAGCGCTGGATAAAAATACGCTGCGCCCAGGAATAATAGAAAACAAGCTTTTGCGCTTTCTTTGCTGTAATTGCGGAGGAATAGATCGCGCAAGCACCATAAAGCTGCTCCCAGATATATCAATATCGGAAAATAAATATCTTCGTGCTCCAAGCTAAAAGGCACCCCGAATATTACAGGATGGAACCTTGCGGCATCAATAAAGACAGATTGTATATAAAATAAAAAAGCGCTATTTTTTATAAGGTATATAAAGTACGGCGCAATACCTATAAGCGTTCCACCAAAATATGGAAGCATGGCTGAAAAAATATTTCTTTTGTTCTTGATAATATAAAAGTAATATGCCAGAAAGCCGCAGGTTGATAGCAAAGTTAATGCCCCGAGTTCCGTAGAATAGACTATGCCTACTGCCGTAAACACACCGGCAAGCGCTATTTTAAAAGTTCTTCCTGAATTTATAAAAGAGATCACTGCAATAGCCGCTAATATTGGGAATATGTGTCTGCCCGAAAGCACATCCAGCCCTGTTGTGCAAAATAATAGAACTATGGCAAGAATCGCTGTAATTTTACGCCTGTATAACAGAAGACAGAGAAAGTATATCCCCACATAAGCGAGCGGCGCAACAAGCCCGCGATAAGATATGCTGTAAAACTTACGGAAACCTTCAATAGTATACCCGAAAAGCTTAAGGCCGGCGCGCGGCATCAGAACATTATGGAATAAACCATGAATAATATAAAAATCCTTATAAGGGACTAAGCCGTTCTCAACAGCCTGGCATGGAGCAAGGCATTCGCC
>CAZFLU010000050.1:0-6991 GCA_964519195.1 uncultured Planctomycetia bacterium
TTGTTCTTTGCGCCGTTATCATAGGGTACGCAGTAACGGTAGCAGAGCCGTCAGTGCGGGTTTTAGCTGGTCAGGCGGCGGCCATCTCCAAAGGGGGCATAAGTAAAAACATCATGATACATACGATAGGCCTTGGAGTGGCAATTTTTATCGGGCTGGCGGTATTGAGGATGATCCGGGGTATAAGTCTTAAATTAATTCTGATAGTAAGTTACGCGCTTGTATTTATTTTGACTATTTTTGTTCGCGGCAATTTCATACCTATTTCCTACGACGCAGGCGGCGTAACTACGGGAACAGTAACCGTTCCTTTTATTTTGGCCCTGGGCATGGGCATGGCTCTTGTCTTGCGCGCGAAGGATGCTTCAAGTGAAAGTTTCGGAGTAGTGGCGCTTGCTTCTATCGGGCCTATTCTGACGATGTTGCTATTGGGCATATTTTTAAAATAATAGGGAAAGAATGCAGATATTACAGAATTTTGGCGTTACGGCGCGCGAGGTAGCGTTGGCTTTGCTGCCTTTACTGGCCGTGTTTTTAATTTCTCATATTTTTTTTCTGAAATTATCCCGGAAAAAATTCATAAATATTTGCGCCGGATTCGCGCTGATGTTAGCGGGCCTGTCTCTATTTTTACAGGGTGTGTATGCCGGTTTTTTGCCGATGGGCAGGACCATGGGTGGAATTTTAAGCGCCCTGCCATCTAAATGGATACTGGTGCCTTTCGGTTTTATTCTTGGCTTTACAGCTATACTTGCCGAGCCGGCGGTGAGAGTTCTGAATTATCAAGTAGAGAAAATAACATCCGGTTACATACCCCAAAAAGTAATGCTTTATACGCTTTCTGTGGGCGGCGCGATCTCCATAAGTCTCTCTATGGCCCGCATCATAACAGGAGTGCCTCTTAGATATTTGGTTATTCCGGGATATCTAATAGCTTTTTTATTAATGTTTTACTCGCGCAAGTCATTTGTGGCGATTGCTTTTGATTCAGGCGGAGTCGCTACCGGGCCGATGACAGCAACTTTTATTACGAGCCTTGTCATAGGAATTGCATCGGGCATTGAAGGAAGAAATCCGTTTTTGGATGGCCTGGGAATGGTTGCCATGATGGCGCTCCTGCCTATTTTAACAGTATTAATCCTGGGGCTGCTTTATGACGCAAAGGAACGCAAGATCAAAGCTGATATTTCGAGTGAAAACAAAAATTTAAAGAAATAAAAATAAATCAGGGAGGATAGACATGCCGGAACATAGCTCATACGAATTGATAGTAACCATAGTAAATAAGGGTGGCGCGGAAAAAGCGGTTGAGGCTTCTAAGAAGGCCGGGGCGCAAGGCGGAACGATCGTTTTTGCCAGGGGAACGGGTAACCATGAACAAGTTAAGTTATTCGGCATTACGATTGAGCCGGAAAAGGAACTGGTCCTGACATTGGTAGACCGTAAGAAAACGGCTAAAGTCCTGGACGCTATAGTAGAAGAGGTAGATTTGAACCAGCCCGGCAAGGGAATTGCTTTTGTGTTGAATGTAGAGAAAGTTGCCGGTATAATTTCCGGCATTTCCTCTTCTAAAAAATAGAGCAACCTGTTCCGAAGCGCTTTCCAAGCACATAGGCTACACCACTCTACCGCCTCCGATCCCGGAACGGAGGAGGTAGTTAAATTTTAAACGAGGATATGAAGACGCGACAGTGGGATATAAATGGCCCAAGACCCCGCCCGGACTTGTAATAACTACTAAGTGGGAAATACCTCCGGATAAGACCGGTTAGCTGTTGTAAAAAGTCAACTTTTCGTTTCCCGGAAACGAAAATGGCTACTGATGGTTTTATGGACTTCTATGCGGAATTCATAGCGAATCGAGGCGCAGTCAGACGTCTGCCCGGGGAGGAGGGGTTTTTGGAAAGGCTTTTTGAAGATATTAGGATACGATATTAACGGGTCTATCATTCATGAAACTTTTTATATTAGAAATAGTGGTATCGAGTATCCTCTGGAGAGCCTCTCTTGAATAAAAAGCCGTGTGCGGAGTAAATATCACGTTATCCCTCTGTAGTAGAAAACCGTTCCGGAGCATCAGCTGAAGTGTTTTTGGGTCATGCATTTCTTCTTTTCGCTTAAGCAAAAGTTGTTTATCTTTTAGTATATCATCCTCGCCTTCTAGCACATCAAGCCCTGCTCCGGATATTATTCCTTCATCCAAAGCCTTTTTTAAAGCAGCGGTTTCAACAAGAGCTCCTCGGGCCGTGTTTATAAGAATTGCGCCTCTTTTTATGAGCCCTATATTATGTATGTTTATCAAGTGATGGGTATCTTTATTGTGAGGCACGTGCAAGCTTATTATGTCAGATTCTTTTAAAATCGTTTCAAGGTCAGCGTATTCGAACCCAAGCACTTCTGAAAGAAATATGTCGCGCTTTCTAGCTAGCGCTAAAACTCTCATACTAAAACCCGTAGCTATTTTAATGACCCTTTGCCCTATATGACCTGTGCCTATAACACCTATTGTCTTACCTCTTAGATCAAATCCCATGAGATCTTTTATTGAAAAGTCGCCCTTCTTTGCTCTCAAGTGAGACTCTCTTAAGTTCCTTGCAATTGATAGAATAAGAGCAAATGTATGTTCTGCCACGGTATTTTCGCCGTAAGTAGGAACGTTTGATACGGGAATACCTCTTGTTCTGGCGTGATCGAGGTCAATATGGTCAAAGCCCGTAGAGCGCGTGGTTACGAATTTAAGTTCAGGAAGAGACATTATTACACTTTTATTTACCTGAGAATTAATGAATGTAGAAAGAATAGTCGTATCTTTGATATCGTTGATTATCATGTCGGGGCTTTCTTTGAAATGTCTTATATCGGCTACGCCTGAAAACGCTTTATCAAGATAATCCGCTTCCCACCGGTCTTCTATGTTAGCGAAAGTTATTACGTGCTTCATCTTCCGGCCTCTTCTTCAATGATCTGGTCTATGTATTTATCAGCGTCCGGCATATTGTCAAATATCTCGAATATAGGAAGAAGCTTCACAACTTCGAATATTTGTTTTATCTTGGGTTGAAGTCCTACCATTCCAAAAATTGCGCTCTCTGCCTCAAGTGCTTTTTTTGCCCAGAGAATAACTCTTATTCCGATACTGCTTACGTAATCTACCTCAGCCATCTCAAGAAAAACAGCTTTTGTATTTTCGTTGATTATTTTTTTAAGGGCGTTCTCCAGCTCCTCGTGGGTATCGGTATCGATAGAGCCTTTTAAGAAAACCGAATAAACACATTTCTTTTTTTCTTTAATAGTGATGCTCAATTGCATCTTGTTCACCTATCAATGCTATTTATATGTTAGTTGTGGATATATTCTATATATTACAAGCGTTTCTGTCAACTATTTCCATGTTCGAATTTAATGATATTGCGCAATATTGTTTAATTTGCTATGATATGTAGAACGATGAAAAAATAGGAGAAAGAAATATGGAAAGCGGTAAAATTCTCATAGTAGAAGATGATAAAAATATCGCAAAACTCGTTAAATACAATCTGGAAAAGGCAGGTTTTGGTTGTATCGTTAGCAAAACAGGAGAAGATGCTTTAAAAATTTTTGATGAGGAAGCCGTTTGCTTGATCATACTTGATATAATGCTCCCTAAAATGGATGGATTTGAAGTATGCAAAAGCATTAAGCAAAATAAAGAAAGATCCCACACTCCTATTATTATGCTTACGGCAAAAGGTGAAGAAATTGATAGAGTGCTTGGTCTTGAGCTAGGCGCGGATGATTATGTTGTAAAACCTTTTAGCCCAAGAGAGCTTGTTCTTCGCGTAAAAGCAATCCTTAAACGTAACGAACCAAAAGAATCCAAAAAAGAAATCATAACAATAGATAGTTTAAAAATTGATATATCCCGTCACAAGGTAACTTTAGATAGAAAGGAAATAAAACTTACACTTATGGAATTTAAATTACTTCTTACCCTGGCAGAAAGAATGGGCCGTCTTCAATCGAGAGAAAGGCTCCTTGATGATGTGTGGAAAATGGATTCTGAGGTTACAACCAGAACTATAGATACACACATAAAACGACTTAGAAAAAAACTTGGCAAAACCGGGAAACTTATCGAAACTGTAAGGGGGCTTGGTTATAAAATGAGCGATAAGGAAAGGTGAATTGAGAATAAACATAAATTACAAAATAGCCTTAATATTTATCGCCATACAGGGATTTATTCTTTCCGGAATCTATATATACCTAAACAATAATCTTACCGAGTTTACTTATAATCGAATAGAAAACAATATTAGAAGAGAGCTTTCATACGTAAGATCGGTTTTAGAGAACCATGGAAATGAGAAACAAAATTCCTACAATATAGATGAAGTCGCTGATGAAACCGGGAAAAGCCTGGATCGCAGAGTTACGATTATTGGGATTGATGGGACTGTTTTCGGAGATTCAGAATTAAAAGGTAAAGAACTTCGTGAAGTAGAAAATCATCTCTATCGTCAGGAAGTGCAGGAGGCACTAAAAAAAGAAATCGGAAAAAGTATACGTTTTAGCACTACTGTAAAAAAACATATGTTATATGTTGCTTCAGTTTTCGGCAAAAATAAGCCGGAAGGCATAATAAGGCTTTCGGTATCCCTTGCTGAAGCAGAGGCAGTCTCAGACAATATTAAGAAAATACTTATTATAGCAATTATGGTTGGGTTTCTATTTGCGATTTTTATAAGTTTTATAATTTCAACACTTATAATAAAACCTATAAAACAGATTTCTTTGGCTGCGGGAGATATGGCGCATGGTGATCTTTCACGCAGAGTTACAGTGCGCACAAATGACGAAATAGAGGATCTTGCAAAAGCATTTAACTACATGTCGGAACAAATTAAGACAAAAATGGAGGAAGTAACAAGAAATAAAACCCGTATAGAAGCTGTGTTCCTTAGCATGTTTGATGGCGTAATAGTTATAGATAGAAAATCTAACATTGTTCTTATAAATGAAACCTTGGAAAGGCTTCTTGAAGTAAATAAGAATCCGATAGGCAAAAGACCGCTTGAAGTTATAAGAAATATTGAACTGCAGGAGATATCCGATAATGCGCTAAAAACTGAAAAAGGTGTTATCTCGCGGGAAATATCCGTTTTTATGCCGGAAGAAAAGATTTTTGTGATTCACGCCACTCCCATTGTAGAGCAAGGAAAGTCACTTGGAGCAGTGCTCGTGTTTCACGATATAACCGACCTTAGGCAGCTTGAAAAAGTAAGGCGGGATTTTGTTGCAAATGTATCGCATGAATTACGCACCCCTATATCTAATATAAAAGGTTATGCGGAAACATTGCTGGAAGGCGCTATTAATGATAAAAAAAATGCCCAAGATTTTCTGGAGATTATACATTCGGATGCGGAGAGGCTTGCAACATTAATAAACGATATTTTAGATCTCTCAAAAGTAGAATCAGGCAAGCTTGCGATGGAGCTTAAGCCTTATTCGATTAAACTCATAATAACCAGAGTAGTATCGGCTTTGTCAAAACAAGCTAAGTCTAAATCAATTTCAGTAGAAGTTAATATCCCTGAAGACTTTCCTAGTGTAATGGTTGATGAAACAAAAATGACCCAAGTATTTTTCAATCTTCTTGATAATGCGATAAAATATACTGAAAAAAATGGAAAAATTGAAGTTACAGGATTGTTAAGATCGAATTCAGTTGAAATTTCAGTAGCCGATAACGGTATTGGTATACCCGAAGAAGATCTGCCTAGAATTTTTGAACGATTTTATCGTGTAGACAAAGCCAGGTCTAGAGAGCTTGGAGGAACAGGGCTTGGCCTTGCCATAGTAAAACACATAGCGCAGGCCCACAATGGTTCAGTGCGTATAAAGAGTATTTTAGGTAAAGGATCTACTTTTACCGTCGAGCTACCAAGAATTTAACTCGCCTTTTTAAAGATTTCCCAGCAAATCCGGCTTCTAAAACAATTCACAAAAAGTTCACTCTACCTTAATCGCATTTTCACACACTTTTTTTATAATTACGGCATCGTGTAAATAAAATTACATGATGCCGCGCAACAAAAAAGAAAAAAGAAAGGAGGTGGAATATGCAGAAGCTTACAAGCTTACACGTGGATTTTGTTGCAAGTCATCTTAGACATAGCATAACAAAACTGCAAAATATTCATGACTTTGTAGAAAAAGAATCTTTTTCTGGAGATGAGTATGTTGTGGAAAATCTAAAAGATGTAGAAACAACTTTAAAGCAGCTCAGAAAATTATACAGGGGTTTTTGAAACAAATAAAAGGAGGCATTAGAAAGATGAAAAAAATAACTGTAATAATGTTTCTTGCGGTTTTTGTATCCATTATTTTAATGTGTAAAACCGCAAAAGCAAGTGATGTGGAAGTCTTGGTTAACAAGTTAGTTGAAAAAGGCATGTTAACACCTATGGAGGCGCAAATAATATTAGATGAATCAAAACAGGAAGCGGCAAAAGAAAAGGCTAAATCAGGCAACATGGATGTTAAGTGGAAAGATGGTCTCAGGATCCAAACGGAGGACAAAAAAACGGAAATCAAAATAGGCGGCAGGATCATGGCAGATACCGCTTGGATGAAAGAAGATTCCGGGCTTAACGACATGTTTGGAAAACTTGAAGATAATGCGGAATTTAGAAGAGCCAGATTGTATATAAGCGGGACATTTCTGGATCATTTTATCTTTAAAGCACAATATGATTTTGCCGGAGGCGATGCTGATTTCAAGGATGTATATTTAGGATATAAGGGTATCCCCTACTTGGGCACTCTTAAAATAGGGCATTTCAAGGAACCTTTTAGCTTGGATGAGCTAACCAGTTCTAAATATATAACTTTCATGGAAAGAGCATTGCCTAATGCTTTTTCTCCCGGACGTAATATAGGCATAGGTTTAAGCTGCCGGATTCAAGGGATCTGCAGTTCCAGAGACGAATCAGAATCGGCGGGAATA
>CAZFLU010000051.1:0-5703 GCA_964519195.1 uncultured Planctomycetia bacterium
TTTTTCCTTTAAAAATAACTTCTTTGTTGCGCACCAGCTTGATCTCTGAAGAACGCGGGATCGTGCCTTTTACAACATAGCACCCGGCAATAGCTCCGGCTTTAGGCACGCGAAAAACCTGGCGCACCTGAGCGCGGCCTACAAAAACTTCTTTTAATATGGGCTCGAGAAGCCCCTCAAGAGCCGCTTTAAGATCGGCTACCGCCTCATATATTATTCCGTAAAGTTTCACCTCTACCGCTTCCTTCTTGGCTATCTCTTCGGCTTTAGATTCTATTTTAACGTGAAAGCCTATAACGATCGCGTTAGAAACAAGGGCAAGCATGATATCCGACTCATTTATATTGCCGACGCCCATGTGAGTTACGTTCAGCTTTACTTCTTTTGTTGAAAGCTCTTCGAGCGATTTTTTCAAAGCTTCCACAGAACCTTGGACGTCTGCTTTTAATATTACTTTGAGCTCTTTTATGCTTCCGTCCTCTATCCTTTTATGCAGGTCTTCAAGGCTCATGCGTTGAAGACCGCGAAGGTTCTTTTGCTTTTCAGTATCCTGTTTAATGAGTGAAAGTTTTTTCGCTTTTTGCTCATCTTTTACAGCAAACATCTCATCCCCTGCCTCAGGTACTTCAGAAAGCCCTAAAACCTCCACCGGGGTCGAAGGAGGGGCCACCATCACCCGTTTTCCCCTATCGTTTATCATTGCCTTTACGCGCCCATAAGAAAGACCCGTGAGGACAATGTCTCCTACATGTAAAGTACCGTTCTTAACAAGCATTGTCGCGACAACGCCCTGGCCGGGAGAAAGCCTTCCTTCTACAACAACCCCGCGAGCTCTGGCCTGCGGATTTGCCTTAAGCTCTAATAGCTCTGCTTCCAATATAAGCATCTCAAGAAGCTTATCAATGCCTTCTCCTGTCTTGGCTGAAACCGGCACCATAATTGTCTTACCGCCCCAGTCTTCAGACATTAGGTCGCGTTCCGCGAGTTGTTTCTTAACTTTATCAAGGTTAATGTTAGGTAGGTCGCATTTATTTATAGCCACGACTATCGGAACGCCTGCGGCTCTTGCGTGGTCCAGGGCTTCCTGTGTCTGGGGCATCACGCCGTCATCGGCTGCCACAACAAGAACTACTATGTCAGTAGCGTTAGCGCCTCTGGCGCGCATGGCAGTGAAAGCCGCGTGGCCGGGGGTATCCAGAAAGGTAACGCTTTTATTTCCCGTAGTGGAAACAGAATACGCTCCTATATGCTGGGTTATGCCGCCCTTTTCTCTGGCGGCAACTTTTGTCTTGCGTATATAATCAAGAAGAGATGTTTTTCCATGGTCAACATGGCCCATGAGAGTAACGATCGGCGCTCTGATAGCATGAGATGTCTTATTATGATCCCTTTCTTCTTCTTTGTGCTCTTCTAAAAGCTCTTCTTCAAGGGTGCGCGGCTTTTTTATTCCGTATCCGAACTGGCCTGCCACATCCCGGGCAGTATCTTCGTTTATATTCTGATTAAGCGTGGCAAACACGCCTTTTTTCATGAGGATCTTTATGATATCGTTTGGTTTGATATTAAGCTTGATCGAAAGTTGTTTTACGCTTATCGGAGGCTCTATCTCTATGATCTTTGAATGGGTTTCTTTTTCCGCTTCCTCTTTTTTTTCTTCTTTTTTCTCGGATACTTTCGCGCCTTCTTTAGGCTCTTTTTTAAGTTCCGGTTTTTTGTCTTTTCCTTTATCCTCTTTCCTGGCTTCGGGTTTTTTGCCCTTAAGTTCATGGCGGATTATTTCGGCCGTTTCTTCATCAAGAGCGCTCATGTGGCCCTTTACGTTTGTCCCGAGAGCTTTGAGTTTTTCTATAAGCTCTTTGCTCGTAATTTCTAATTCTTTCGCTAACTGATGTACTCGTAAACTCATTCAGTGCCTTTCGCTTTTGCCGAAGCTATTATCTTCTCCGCTGTCTTCTTTCCTATCCCCTCAAGCTTAACCAGCTCATCCGCGGTTGAGGAAGCTATTTTTTCTATTGTGTCAAAACCGGCCGCAAGAAGCACGCCTTCGGCTTTTTTGCCTACGCCGTCAAGTGATTTTATAGAAGCTTCTTTTTTTGTCTTTCTCGGCTTTTCTTTTTCCTTTTCTTTTTCCTTATCCTCTCCGTGCTGACGTATATCGATCTCCCATCCAATAAGCCTGGACGCAAGCCTCACGTTCTGGCCATGCTTTCCTATCGCTATGGAAAGCTGATCTTCTTTTACCAGGACTTCTATGGATTTTCTTTCTTTATCGACCGTTATTTTTGATATTTCCGCCGGCGCAAGGGCCGCTTTAAGATATTCCCGCAGGTCATCCGACCAGTGTATTATATCTATCTTCTCTCCGTGAAGTTCTTTTACGATGTCTTTAACACGATTGCCCCTCATCCCGACACAGGCTCCTACAGGGTCGACTTTTTCGTCTTTTGAGTGAACAGCCATCTTGGTGCGCTCTCCCGGTTCGCGCGCTATTGACCGTATCTCAACTATGCCGTCTGTTATTTCCGGAACTTCCATTTCAAAAAGCCTTTTGACCAATTCCACACTTGTCCTCGAAACCACTACTTCAGGCCCCCTGCTTGTCTTTTCAACTTCAAGAACATATGCCCTTATCCTATCCCCCTGCTTATATCGCTCGTTGTGGCACTGCTGGGATTTTGGCAGTATGGCCTCTGTTTTTCCCAGGTCAATTATCACGGCTCCTCTTTCAAAACGATGCACGGAACCCGTTATTATCGCGCCTATTTTTTTAGTATAGTCATCAAAAATGATCTCCCGTTCCGCTTCGCGTATTTTTTGGATAATTACCTGCTTTGCCGTCTGGGCGGCTATGCGTCCGAATTCCTTTGAATCAACTTTCTGGTCGCCGCCAACCACCTTGATCTCCCCGGTGTTCCTATCAATATTTACTGTTATGTCTTCGCGGTGTTTTCCGAGTATTTTTTTAGCGGCGCTTAAAAGCGCCGACTCTATAGCTTCGAAAAGAACTTCTTTAGGTATGTTCTTCTCCCGCTCTATGGAATCGACTATCATTAATATATCGCCGTTCACCGGGCACTTCCTTTCTTCGTCCAATTTATATCAGGTTTTACTTTCGCGTTAGCTATTTTTTCTTTATTTATTTCCGCTGCCACGCCGTTTTCTTCGATAATAATATTTTGTTCGTTCATGCCTATCAGTTTACCTAAAAATATCTTTTGCCCATTGATAGGCTCATAAATGCTGACCTTTACGGTCTTTCCCATTGCCCAGGTAAAATCATTTTCAGTTCTAAGCCTTCTGTCAAGGCCGGGAGAATCAACTTCTACCGTATAAGGGTCAAGTATTATATTCTCTTTTTCAAGGAACTCGCTGATCTGCGTGTTCACTTTGGCGCACTCCTCCAGGCTTATCCCGCCTTCTTTGTCAAGAGTAAGGCGTAGCGCAAGCTTGCCGCCTTTTCTCTTATATGTAATTTCAAGCAAATAATAGTTATTTTGCTCTATTATAGGCTTTACGAATTCTTTTACTTTGTCCAAGATCTGCATAAAAGCTCGATTTCCCGCTAAATACTAACGACTAACAACTAAAAAGAGTGGGCGTGTCCCACTCTCATCTTAGCTCTCCTCCTTACTTGAGCGCTATTAGTCGTATAATCTACTATATGCGGGCTTTGTTGTCAAGGATATAATCGTGATTGATGTTACCCGAGACCTTTTTAATTGTGGATCATGTTTTTTACACTGCGGCGTTTACGGCGCTTTGGGATATGGTTCTTAAGGTTTCGATGTCTACGGGGCCTGCGGGTAAAAGCCTGATAAGTTTATTAAGCGAGTTTAAAAGAATTACGGAGCTTTTTGTGATGGCTATATTTATTATATCGGTTTCCGTAATATCGAAACCCGTAACTCCTTTTGATTCGCAGAAGGCCCGATATCCGCTTACCGCCTCTCTTGCGTAAGTCTCATAATCTCTTTTCTCGCCGGCTTGTCTTGCGATATGCATGAGCTGAAAGCCTAAAAGTGCGCTCCTTGTAATACTCCAAGCGTCATTGGCTTCAGATACGGGCGAAATAATAGTATTTGTGAAAGATACTTTTGCCCTACCTAGTTCTATTTGAATATCAGTTTCCGATAGTGTTTTATCTTTGTCAACCGGCAAAAGCGTAAGAGTGTTTTTTCTGGTTTTTCTAAAATTTTTGGGAAGTTCTTTAGCCGTAAGGCCGGCGTAACGCGCCTGGCGAACTTTACCCGTGCTTTTAGCTGAAAACAATTCAATATAGCCGTTTCTGCTGTTTTGAACCGCTTGCAGAATTTTTACAACTTCTTCCCTGGATTCTGCCTCCAAGCTATCTATCGATTCTACCGCGACATTTACGAGCACGGGTTCCCGGCTGTCGTGCAGAATAGTTTTTAAAAGAGCTTTTTGTGAATTAATGAACTTAACATACGGATTTATTTTCGGATTCCATAGTGGCGTGACCTGCTCTGTAACCACATTGTTTTCTATGCGCGAACCTATAGAATTTTCCACTACTATATCATAATCCGGAAAAAATGAATAGGATTGCCTGGTCCTACGAGCAAGCTTTTCCACGTATTGCCTGGAACTTCCCGGGTTTCGTTTGAGCAGATTTTGTATCCTTGATTCATGGTTCGCTATTATATGTACGCGCATATCAAAATGCATATGGTCCGGTTCACCTTTTAATATGCTGAAACCATCAACAAGCACTGCCTGATAATTGCCATAAGATACCAGCCAGTTTACGTGTCCCGCAAGATCTTTCCATGAGATTACATTGCCGAATTCTTTTATGTGGTCATCTGCGTTCACAACCGCGATATGATCCAATTCTATTCTAAGTAATTCGCAAAATTGGGTTTTTCCGACTCCGCTGTCGCCATCTATTGCAATAACAAGGGGCCTTTTTGTGTTCATTTTAGTTTGTTTAGCTATTATCATATCCCTGATAAGCTTAATAGCATCATGGGCTTCGTTCGCATGAGCTTCTTTCTCTGGTATTTTTTTCGCGATCTCTGCCCGCATCGGATGCGGCAAGGTCGGGGCGCTTACTGTTGACGCGGACTTCGGCCCTACCGCAGAAGCAAGCGCGCGCCGGGCGTTAGAAGATTCTATTTCTTTTTCGCTGATCATGTTCACGTTAATTGCAGCCAGGCGCACAAAGCCGTTTTCAAAATCTTCTCTGCTGTCAACGCAAACGGCCCACACTCTTGCGATTTCATTAAAAGGTATATCTTTAGCGGTCTTACCAAGCCCATATTCTGCGCTCATTCTATATTTTTTCGCGACATCAGCTGTTATTTCAAATATAACCGAAACGCTGTGAGGTTCGAATCCCTTTGGATGCATGTGCGCGTCAAGTTTGTTAGAAATACCTACGGCTTGATACGATTCTCCCCACCAAGCATATCCGTCCGAAGCATTTTGAGCCGGACCAACAGCCTGTTTTTTTAGAGCTTCATTAAAACCTGCTTTTCTTACCCCTCTAAAAAGGCTCTTTGCGTCATTAAGCTCCATGATATCTCTGTACCTAACTTTGGACGCTTGCCTTGCGATCGCCACGGCTTCATCCCAGAATTGTACATCGCCAACCGCCCCCGATCCGGGATCGGAGGTGGTGTCAGCCTTCGCTTTTTCCATATTTTCATCAGTGTTTGGCGCAGTGGCTTCCGGTTCCATGGG
>CAZFLU010000051.1:5713-6895 GCA_964519195.1 uncultured Planctomycetia bacterium
ATGGGAATTGGATCAGGATCGCCTTCAATCGATTGTATAGGTTCGCGGAAATAACCGTCTGATGTAATTTCTCTGGACCTTATGATATCTTTGGTGAGAGGCTTGTCCTCTGTGATGGGATTGCGTAATACCCGCATGAGTAAGTACGCTGCGTGCGGATTGCCTACCTTGAGAGCTCTAAACCGCTTGCCTTCTTCTTCGGCTCGTTTTACTATCTCATTTACGACACTTAGGCCTATGCCCTTACGCTTGTATGCCGGCCAATTATTCGCTATTGCTATGCTATACAAACTTATCCTGTCAGGATGTTCATAATACTCGGCGGCCCCTATTTCTTTGTCGTCGTAATATATTTTAAAATGTCCCGGCATTACATCCGGCCATGGTTCATACATAGTGATGAATTTACGCGGCGCTTTGAGATTTCTAAACATTATTCCTTTTTTGGGCGTTTTTATATATACTGCCCAATCATCAAAAGAAATATTATGGCTTCCGGCATCTTTTCCGATGCTTGTTTTAACCAGCATTTTTAAATCTAACTTCCATTCTTCTCTGGGGATGCGGCCTGCGCGCACAAATGCATATCCTCCTTCTTCTGTATCATTCACGACTTTGGCATAGAAGTTCTTATCATTATGAAGCCTGCTCTGCATGCCCGCATTTCTGACTACAGTGACCGCTACATTTTTATCCTCGGGTACATCAAATGTAAAATAATCTTCGGCGTAAAAGTATAGGTTTAAAACTCTCCCATTTTCCATGGTCACACGGAACGCGTCTTTTCCTTCAGTTTCAAGTTTTTCCAACTGTTCCACTTTGCCAAGAGTTCTTGCGCGCAAACCCATAAACTGCTTTATCCTGTCCCTTGTCAAAACCGAGTCTTTCGGCATTCCATCTATTTCAGTCTTATCGAATCCGTTGTACGCAGGGTCCACGAATATAAAATCTGATACTTCAGGAAAAATACCGGCTATTTCTGACACACTCTCCATGTCAAGTAGCCCTCCGGGCAAGAGCGCTGCTCCTTTTTTAGCTGTATCGACATATCTTTTTACATATTGGGAAGCCTCGTTATAATACACAAAAGGTATTTGCGTATTTGTTCCACTGCCCTGGTCTTCTCCTGACGCTTTCGCGGTCGCAGGGTCATGGATACCATCTCTCTCCCCCCACGACACC
>CAZFLU010000052.1:0-6834 GCA_964519195.1 uncultured Planctomycetia bacterium
GGACTGGCCCAGGCTCGTGAACGCCGCTGGAAAACTTTCCGAATCGCCTGTTTATATTGACGACACTCCCGGCGCGTCGGTTCTGGAACTGCGCGCTAAAGCAAGGAGGCTTAAAGCGCAATATGATATAGGTCTCATAGTGGTAGATTACCTGCAGCTCATGCAGGGGCCTTACGGATCCGAAAGCAGGCAGCAGGAAATATCCGAAATATCAAGGTCGTTAAAAGCTCTGGCGAGGGAGCTAAGCGTGCCTCTTATCGCGGTGAGCCAGCTATCGCGCGCTGTTGAGCAAAGGTCCGACAGGCGGCCTCAATTATCAGACCTCCGGGAAAGCGGCGCGATAGAGCAGGACGCGGACCTTGTAATACTTCTTTTAAGAGAGGAATACTATAACCCCACGGAAGAAAATAAAGGCATCGCGGAAGCCATAGTGGCCAAACAAAGGAACGGCCCGGTGGGCAGCATTAAACTCGCTTTTATAAATGAATACACACGGTTTGAAGACCTTGCAAAGGGGGAGGACTTTTAACGCATGCCAAAAATCAAAATCAATGCGCGTTTACTTTTAACGCTCTTTTTTCTTTTTCTTTTCTTATCGCATGCCTTTTTAGCCGCCGCCCAAGAAGGCGGGAAAAGGGTAATAAGCGTGAGCGTAAAAGGCAACCAGGCTATAAGCACCTCTACCATTCTATCAAAGATAAAAACAGCCCCAAACACCACGTTCTCGCAAGAGACGGTGAATGACGACATAAAGCGCCTTTACGCTCTGGGTTATTTTACGGACGTCGCCATAGACGCCGAAGATTTTCAGGAAGGCGTCATGGTCACGGTAATCGTTGAAGAAAAACCCGTTGTCAAAGAAATAATATTCGACGGTAACAGCAGCATGCGTGACGCTAAGCTTAAAAAAGTAATGCAGACAAAAGAAGGCGACATGCTTAATTTCGGAAAGCTTTCAGAGGATATCGTGGAGATAAAGTCGCTCTACGAAAGGAACGGCTTTCACGACACGGACGCGCGGTATCATCTTGAAAAGGATGAGAATAATCAGATAACCATAAAAATTTCCGTGAAAGAAAAAAGAAGGATGCGAATAAAACGCGTTTACATCGAAGGTAATAAAAACGCCAAAAAAAGCAAATTACTTGAACTCATGCAAACAAGGCCGGCGTGGTTATTTAACAGGGGCTATTTTGATGAAACAGCCTTCCAGAACGACCAGGCTAAGATCAAGGCTTATTATCAGGACCTTGGATTTCTCGATGTCAGCATAGAACCGGAGTTTCGCTATGAAGAGGATAAAGGGCTCATATATATAACTCTGAAAATAACCGAAGGGGACAGGTATTATGCCGGCACAATAACGATAACAGGGAATATTGTTTTCCCTGAACAGGAAGTGCGAAAAGCCATGCTTCTTAAAGAGGGCGACGTCTTCAGCTACGGGGCGCTTCGTAACAGCGTGGAGGAAGTCAGGGGACTTTATTATAAAGAAGGATACATGAATGTCGTGATAGATGTTGACAGAATGATAAATCCGGAAGCTCACAGGATCGATATAGCGCTTAGGATAGACGCGAAAGATATCGTGTACATAGGCACTGTAAATATAAGCGGTAACAGCAAAACAAAGGATATAGTGATAAGGCGGGAACTGCGCGCTTATCCCGGGGAAAGATTTGACGGAGACAAAATAAGGCGGAGCAAAGAGAGGCTTTATAACCTTGGATTTTTTGAGGATATATATTTTGAAACAAGCCCTACCGAAAGATCCAATGTGAACAATCTTGATATAAGTGTGAAAGAAACAAAAACCGGGGAATTCGCTTTCGGAGGCGGCTACAGCTCTGTTGATCAATTTATAGGGTTTGTGCAGGTCACCCAGAGGAACTTTGACCTGCTTAATTTTCCTTATTTTACCGGTGACGGGCAAAATCTTATTTTGAGGGCGGAAATAGGGCTTACGCGTAATGATTTTGATCTAAGCTGGACAGAGCCGTGGATATTTGATTACCCTCTCGCTTTTGGCGTTGACGGTTATCACAGAACCCATCTTAGAAGAACGCATGTGGGCTATGGCTATAGGGAAGTAAGATCAGGCGGGGACCTTAGGTTAGGCAAAGAGTTCCTCGAGTATTTTAATACAAGCCTCATGTATCGGCTTGAAAACGTTGATATCAGCGACGTGACCGACGAAGCCACGCAAGACCTGCGTGATGAGCAGGGCAGGAATTGGGTGAGCAGCCTTATATGGGGAATAAGTTTTGATAATCGCGATAACATTTTCAGCCCTACGCGCGGATTTTTTACGGGAACCAGCCTTGAGACAAGCGGCGGGTTTCTGCTCGGAGACAAAGATTACATGAAAGGTTACCTTTGGACGAATTACTACTATTCCCCTATAAAGAATATAGTTATTGAATTTAAAGCAAGAGCGGGCCTTGCCGATAGCTATCTGGATACGGACAAAGTACCTATCTATGAAAGGTTTTACGCAGGAGGCATGAATACAATAAGAGGATACGGGGAAAGAAGGGTAGGCCCGCGTGACCCGGCCTCTAACGACCCCATAGGGGGCGAGGCAATGATTGTCGGTAACGCGGAACTCACGTTCCCTATATATGAAAAAGTCATAAAAGGCGCGATATTCTATGATGTAGGGAACGTGTGGGCGAATATAGGTGATTTTACCCAGGGCGGATATAAACAGGGAGCCGGGGTCGGTATACGCGTAAAAACGCCCATAGGGCCCATTAAACTTGATTGGGGTTATCCGTTAAGTGACAACCAGGGCGATGAACGAAAAGGGGAATTTTATTTCTCCGTCAGCCATGGATTCTAGTATCTAAAAGGAGGAAACGCGATGATAAAAAAAGCGGTGCTTTTAACTGTTCTTGCTCTTGCGCTTAGCCTGTCGGTTGCATCATTCGCCGAAGGCCTGAAGGTAGGCTATGTTGACATGAGAAAGGTATTTTTCGAATACAAAAAAACAAAAGATTTCAATTCCAAGCTTGAAAAAGAGGATGAAAAAGTAAAAAAGGAAATAGACGCGAAAGCCCAGGAAATAAGGAAATTCCGCGATGAAATAGAGCTTTTAAGCGACGACGCCAAGAAGAAAAAAGAGCCGGAACTAAGGGCCAGAATAAAAGGGCTCGATGATTTCCGGCGCGAAAAAGTGGAAGAATTTATCAGAAAAAAAGACGAAATGTTCAAAGAAATCAGAGAAGATATAATGTCGGTTTCAAGCAAGTACGCCGCGCAGAACGGTTACGACGTTATTTTTGATGAAGCCATTTTCGTGTACGCCGCGAATAAGTTTGACATAACAGAGCACGTAATAAAACAGCTCAATAAATAAATAGCTAATGACACGTTCGAAAAAAATAACCCTGGGGGAGCTTGCCCGCGTTCTGGGCGGGGAGCTGGTAGGGGACAAAGAAATTACCGTATCGTCCATAAAAGGCGCAGAGGAAGCGGGCGAAGGAGAGCTTTGTTTTATACTTAAAAAAAAATTCGAACACCTGCTTGACAGAACCAAAGCATCCGGGGCGATCGTGCCCCTTCAAATAAAAAAGTCACCCATACCTGTCATAAAGTGTAAAAACCCTAACCTTGCCTTTAAAAAATGTGTTGAAGTCATGATCGGTAAAAAAGAAACACTTACGGGAATACATGAAAGCGCTGTAATAAACGATGACGTGAGCCTCGGGAAAAATGTTTCGATAGGAGCCTGCGCTGTCATAGAAAAGGGCGCAAGCATAGAAGAAGGGACTTTCATATATCCCAACGTATATGTGGGGCGCGAAGTTTCTATAGGGAAAAACTCTCTTATATATCCCAATGTTACGATCCGGGAGAACGTTAAAATAGGCAGTAACGTGATAATCCATTCCGGGGCTGTCATAGGCGCGGACGGTTTCGGGTATGAACGTACCGAGAGTGGGCACGAGAAAATACCGCACATCGGAAGCGTTATAATAGAGGACAGTGTCGAGATCGGCGCCTGCGCTACTATTGACAGGGCCAAGATGGCGAATACGGTGATAGGCCGCGGGACAAAGATAGATAACCTTGTTCAGATAGCCCACAATATCACAATAGGTAAAAATTGTATAATTGCCGCCCAATGCGGCATATCAGGCAGCGTTACAGTAGGGGATAACGTTATAATGGGCGGGCAGGTTGGCATAGCGGACCATCTTGAGATAGGCTCAAATTCCATGCTCGCGGCGCAGGCTGCCATAATGAAATCAGTCCCTCCTAACAGCATAATGTGGGGAAAACCGGCCAGGCCCTATAAGACGGCTAAAGCCGTATACGCTCTATTCGATAAGCTGCCTGAGATCTACCAGCGGCTTATAAAAGCCGAAAAAAAACTCGGCATTAAATAACATTGCAGCCAGACAAACAAAAAACCGTAAGAACAGAATTTTCGCTACAAGGCAGGGGCCTCCAAACAGGTGAGAACACCGTTATTACTTTCAAAGGGGCAGGGGCCGGCACGGGCGTAGTTTTTTCACGAGTTGATAAAGAAAAAAAAGATATAAAAATATCCGACATAATCAATTTCGCGACCGATAGAAGAAGCAAAATAGGTTCCGGGGAAAATTACGTGGAAACAGTAGAGCACGTAATGTCAGCTTTGTGGGGAGCCGAGATAGATAACGTGAGAATAGAGATGAACGGTTCCGAACCGCCCGGACTCGACGGAAGCGCGATGGAGTATTACGCAGCTATAAAAAAAAGCGGGACCATCGAGCAAAACGCTGACAGGGTTCCTTTCATAGTTCGCGAACCGTTATGGGTAGAAGCCGGCGAAGCGTTTCTGGGAATTTTCCCCGCGGATACATTTAAGGTATCGTATATTTTAGAATATCCTTCCCCTCCTATAGGAAGGCAGTTCTTTAGCAGCGCTCTTGATGAGGAGGTGTTTGCTAAAGAAATAGCGCCGGCGCGGACCTTTTGTCTTAAAGAAGAAGCGGAGGCGCTCCTCGGAATGGGATACGGTAAAGGCGCTAATTACGAAAATACGCTTGTCATGGACGGATCGGGGCCCATTGATAACGCTCTAAGGTTCCCCGATGAACCCGTGCGGCATAAAGTATTGGACCTTCTGGGAGATCTTTATCTTGCCGGAAAGCGCATAAAAGGAAGGATCATTGCCGCAAGAAGCGGCCATAAGCTTAATCTTGAACTTGTACAAAAATTAAGAAGCGTTACATGAGTACGCTGATTTTAAAAAGATCACGCAGATCAGAACCTGTGAAATCATAATTAAATCTGCGCGATCGATCATAAAGGAGCGAACATGAATTCCATAATAGACATTAACGAGATCAAAAAGTATCTTCCTCACAGGTATCCCTTTTTACTGGTAGATAAAATAATAAAATTAGAAGAGCCAAAAATAGTAGGCGTTAAGAACGTTACTGTAAACGAGCCTTTTTTTCAGGGGCATTTTCCCGAATTTCCCGTTATGCCCGGCGTTCTTATCATCGAGGCTCTGGCCCAAACATGCGGGGTAATGGCCCTGAAAAAAGAAGAGAACAGGGGCAAGCTCGCTTTCTTCGCCGGAATAAATAACGCGAAATTCAGAAAACCCGTCGTGCCGGGCGACACTCTTACCCTGGAAGTTGAGGCGGTAAAGTGGAGAAGCAGGATAATACAGGCGCGCGGAGTGGCGAAAGTAGATAATGAGGTAGTGGCCGAGGCGGATCTTTTATTCAGCATTGCCGGAACGGAAAAATAAAAATGGAACGCATAGCCATTATTGCCGGCGGCGGGGAGCTTCCGGTAATCTTTGCCAGGGAATTACGCAAAAAAGGCATAAAAGTAATAGGCTTTGCCATAAAGGATGTGGCGCTTCCTTCTTTTGATGCCGCCTGTGACCGGGCGCACAGAATGAGCGTTACCGAAATAAAAAAATTTATATTTCTTCTCATAACCGAACGCGTTCGAAAAATAGCGCTCCTCGGAAAAGTGGAAAAGAGCGTTATTTTCGGTCAAATAAAAAAAGAACAAGAAGCGAAAGATGTCCTGGATAAAGTGAAAGATAAAATGGATTATTCGCTCCTTGACGCTGTCACGAAGAAATTCAAGACTTTCGGGGTCGATGTAATAGATCCTGTTAAATACATACCCGAGCTCATGCCGCAAAAGGGCGTTCTAACCAAAAGGGCCCCCACGCCCGAAGAAACAGAAGACATAAATTTCGGGGTCGCAATGGCAAAAAAGATCGCGGGCCTCGATATAGGCCAGACTATAATCGTAAAAGAGAAAGCGATCGTAAGTGTTGAGGCCATGGAAGGCACCGATAGCACGATAAGCCGCGCTTCAGAAACAGCCGGAGAGGGTTTTGTCGTGGTAAAAGCGGCGCGGCCTGATCAGGACATGAGATGGGACATACCGGTTGTCGGGCCTGAAACAATAAAGCGCATGATCGAGAATAAAGCGAGCGCCCTTGCCATGAAGGCGAATAAAATGCTATTGGTGGATAGGGACGCGTGCGTTTCCCTTGCGGATGCTGCCGGCATTTCGATCGTCGTGGTGTAAAACCGCTTTTTAATTTAAGCGGTTTACAAGATCATTTACTATGCGGGCTGCCCTAAGAGAGGCGCCCGGCATGCCGAGCGTATTTTTTACCTGCCTTAATTCCTGCACTTGTTTATTTTTATCAGAAGAAGAATATATGGATAATATGATAGAGGCGGCCTTTTCGGGAGTGGCGTTATATTGAAGTATTTCAGGCACTATCTCTTTCCCCGCTATTATATTAACAAGGCCTATGTGCTTTGTTTTGGCGAACAGCTTAAAGATGAGAGCCGTTATGAAAGA
>CAZFLU010000053.1:0-3522 GCA_964519195.1 uncultured Planctomycetia bacterium
CCGGCTTATAAGCGAGAAGAAAAATAAGATACTCATGAATTTTAAAGATGTAGGGTATATTGACAGCTCCGGCCTCGCGACGCTTGTGGAGATACTTAAGACGTTAAGAAAATGCGAAGGCAAACTCAAGCTAAGCAACCTCTCCGCCAAGGTCAGGAGCCTTTTCGAGATAACCAAGCTTGACAGGCTTTTTGATATTTCGCAAGAGGAAAAAGAAGCGCTGGAATCTTTGGCTTAAATTAAATATATGAATTTTATAGAAGAAATAGGAAAGATAACTTTAGATTCCATACAAACCGCCCGCGGCATATTTCAGCTTTTCTGCCATACTTTATACTGGATAGTGATCGCCCCCTTTAAAGGAAAATTCCCAAAGACAAAGAACATATTCGAGCAGATGATATTTACGGGGATAAGGTCGCTTGTTATAGTGTTTTTTGTCGGGCTTTTTACGGGTATTGTTATCGCCATGCAAAGCGCGTATCAGCTTTCTAAACTGGGCGCTACAATATACGTGGCAGCGATGGTAAGCGTAAGCATGGCAAGAGAGCTCGGCCCGGTCCTTACGGCGCTTGTTGTGGCGGGGAGAGTAGGCTCCGCGATAACGGCGGAGCTTGGATCAATGAAAGTTTCGGAGCAGATAGAAGCTCTCCAGACAACAGCGCTTAATCCGGTAAGGTTCCTCGTGGTGCCAAGGTTCCTCGCTCTACTCATAATGCTTCCCTGTCTTACTGTTTTTAGCGATATCATGGGAATATACGGAGGGTATCTGGTAGGCGTTTACAACCTCGGGCTCAATCCGCATCGCTACATGGACGTATCTTTCCAGTTCATGGCATGGAAAGACGTTTGGACAGGCATAATCAAAAGCGCGACCTTTGCCATTATAATTTCAATGGTAGGCTGTTATATGGGACTTAATACAAAAGGCGGGGCGGAAGGCGTAGGTAAATCCACGACAATAAGCGTTGTGACAAGCTTTATACTTATAATACTATTTGACTGCGTGCTTACGGGTATATTTTTCTTCTCAAACATGTAAGGATGGGGCCATGGCGAGAGAAATAGCGATAAAGACCGAAAATCTTGTAAAAAAATTCGGAAATAGAATTATCCTGAACGGAATAGACCTTGAAGTATATAAGGGAGAGACTTTTGTTATAATGGGCGGCTCCGGCTGCGGCAAGAGCACACTTTTAAGGCACATGATAGGCACTTTCAAACCTGACCAGGGAAAAGTATCTGTGCTTGGGAAAGACATAACGACTTTAAATGAGGACCAGATGGACAGAATAAGAAAGCGGATAGGCATGTCCTTTCAGGGTTCGGCTTTATTTGATTCAATGAATGTAGGTGAGAACGTGAGCCTGCCCCTAAGGGAGCACACAAAGCTTGAAGACAGCGTTATTGATATTGTTGTAAAAATGAAACTCGAGCTCGTGGGGCTTAGAGGTTTTGAGAATTTAATGCCAAGCGAAATATCAGGCGGCATGAAAAAGCGCGTGGGCCTTGCCAGGGCGATCGCCATGGACCCGGAAATAGTATTTTACGATGAACCCACGGCCGGGCTTGACCCTATTGTATGCGGCGTGATCGATAAACTTATACTGGACCTTTCTCAAAAACTTTCAATAACAAGCGTAGTCGTTACTCATGACATGGGCAGTGTTTTCAGGATAGCTGACAGGATAGCGATGCTTTATGAGGGCAAAGTGATCGAAATAGGCACGAAAGAAGAGATCAAAAACAGCAGAAATGAGCTGGTCCAACAATTCATATCAGGCAGCCCTGACGGGCCTGTTAAATTTTTTCAGCAAAAAGACGATTATCTGGAAGAATTAACGAAATAAAATGATTACGCCGATTTAGAATAGATTACGCAGATAATAATCTGTGTAATCATTTCAAAATCTGTGTAATCACAATTTACTGGAAGAGTTAACGAAATAAAAATGATTACGCCGATTTATAATAGATTACGCAGATAATGATCCGTGTAATCATAATTCAAAAGGAGACGTTATGAGAAAATTCACAAATGAGCTTAAGACAGGGATCGTGATAGTCGCCGCCCTGGTGGTGGCGTTTTTCTTCTGGATAAAAACCGCTAATTTTAAATCGGAAGTTTACCGGCTTCGCACCTCTTTCAATCACGCCGAAGGCATAAGCGCGAATTCCATAGTTGCCCTGGCAGGAATAGAGGTCGGCAGGGTCGAGAGCCTAAACTTTGATTACAGCCCGTCCGAAACAAAAGTGAACCTCGTGCTTTCTATTGATAAGAAAGCTAAAGTGCGGGAGGATTCCGTGGCTTTTATAGGAGCTACAGGATTCATAGGGGACGCTTATATAGGAATTACGCCCGGCTCATCCGGCGCGTTCCTTAAAGAAAACGAGAACATAACAAGCGAAGACCCTGTGGAGATGCGGGAACTTATGAAAAGAGCCGAAGACATATCAAAAAGCCTTGACGCTGTCCTTTTTGATGTAAAGACCATTGTAGCCGATAACAAAATAAAAGTGGATACCATAGTTACTAATTTAGAGGACGCCAGCACGAATTTTAACGAGTTCAGCGAAGACATAAAAAGCCATCCGTGGAAACTTCTCATGAAAGGTAAGGACAAGTAAGCTTTTCCTAACAGGAGGGAAAAATGAAGTATTTGACTTTTTTAATAACAGGGCTCTTGCTCATAACGATCTTACCCGGGGCCTCTTACGCGGAAAAAGAGACGCACGTCAGCATAACTTATGTAAGCGGCGGGGCAGAGTATCTTAAAACAGGCCAGGCCTCATGGCAAAAAGCGCGCGTTGGAATTTTTCTCTCAAGCGGGGATAGCGTAAAGACCCAAGAGAGCGGCACAGTGCAGCTTGCTTTTGACAGAAATAAAGAGAACATTGTAAGCGTAAGGCCGGGTTCTCACGTTACGGTTCTTCTTGCGGGCCAGGAAAAAATAGAACTGATAAACGGCGAGGTCTTTGCTCTTGTAAAAGCGCTTACCCCGGGATCCGGTTTTGAAGTGCGCACCCCAACGGCTGTTTGCGGGGCAAGGGGCACAGGCTGGGGAGCGAAAACGAACGGACAAGAAACCCAGATCAACGGTTATGAGAATCAGTCCTACGCTAAAGGCGTTGCTAAAGGCGGTTCTTTCCTGGGCGAGATAAAAATACCGGAAGGGTTCGGAGCGCTTATAGGGCTTTCAGGAAAGCCTTCAAAGCTCATGAAATTAACGGATAAAGATTATAAAGCCTGGCGCGCGTGGAAAGCATGGCTGCTCGGTAAAGGCTCACCAATGCCGAGAAAAATAGAAAAGCTTACCAAAGATATACAAAAAATACAGGAACAAAAAGACCGTATTGAGGACAGGCGTGACATAGAAAGAAGAGAGAAGAGGTCAGAGAGCTCCGGAGCTGGTAGTGGCGATGATAGGACAGGGAACTCGAAAACGCACTTAGAGTAAAGGTGGTACTATGAAACATATAATAGTTTATTCTATACTTTTAATTTTTTGTCTAAGCAACACT
>CAZFLU010000053.1:3532-6801 GCA_964519195.1 uncultured Planctomycetia bacterium
ACAAAAAGACCGTATTGAAGACAGGCGCGACATAGAAAGAAGAGAGAAGAGGTCAGAAGACCATATCCAACCCACGGGCCTAATAAACGGTGAAGATTAATAAAAGGAGAGATATGAAACGATTAATAATTTATAATTTATTTATATTATTTCTTTTTTCCAATTTATCCTTCGCGCAAGAGGACGGAAGCGTCCGGCAGGAAGACAAGCTTGCGTATCTCACGGGCCTTGATTATATTGATACGCTTACCCAGCCTGTGAAACGCACCCTTAGGGATAATAATATAGATTTAAATTTTTTCGCAGGAGTGCTGCAGGGGCTTGACACTAATGTTAACCTTGATTCTGAAAAAAAAGTGGACGGCTTTCTTGAAACATCCCTTAACGCCGAGCTTACGTATAATTACAATAATGACCTTAGAATAAGAGTGGAAAATTACACGACCGATATATTGTATTACAATGTAAATAGCGCGAACCTCTTGGACGTTTACAATGAAGTCGCCATGGAAACGGACCTTTTTAACAAGCTTCTGACAGCCGGGGGCGAATACGCTTTTGAGTACGTGCTTTTTCCTAACGACGAGGACGGGACGTACTTTGGTAATCACGCGCGGGCCTACCTTAAACACAGGATAACGCGCAATATTTATCACGAGATATCTTACAAATTCCTCATAAAAAGCTTCACTCACGATAAAACGCTGGCGGAGGATGATACGCGCACGGACAAGCTAAGGCAGGATGTGCGGAACGCGCTGGAATACGAAATAGGTTTTTATATAATGGATAAAGCCATCCTTAAGACCGATATAGAGATATATAAGAATAACGGGAATTACCAGTATTTTGATTATTATGATTATTACTCATTTAAGGTAAGGCCTTCCCTTGTTCTAATGTTCACTGATAAATTTTACGGAGTAGGAAGCTTTAGTTACCAGCACAGGGGCTATGACGACAGGCTGTCTACCAAGAATGATGAGCGCGTGATGGATGATACTTATATATTTAACGGCTCGCTTCTTTATGACATCTCAAAATCATTCACATTCGCCTTTAATTATTCCTGGAGACAGAATAGCTCAAATGAGCCGAACCAGAAATACGCGGGCACGATACTTACAGCAGGCCTCTATTACTACTTTTAATCTTATATGGATATTACCGGGCTGAAACAAAAGCTGGCAGTTCCCGCCCTCGCGGCTATAATTTTTCTATTCATAGCCGGAGTTTCATATCTTCGCGTGCTCGACAATTATGAACTCGAAACCCTCGATATAAGATTCCGGTTAAGGCCGGATATTCCTGTAAGTGATAAAATCGCAATAATCGAAATAGGCGACGATACTATAAATAAGTTAGGCAAGTGGCCTATTTCACGAAAATATCACGCGGCTCTCTTAAATGCGCTTTCGGGCGCCGGAGCGAAGGCCGTGGTATTCGATATATTTTTCAGCGAAGAGAGCGACTTAAACTCTGACATGGAGTTCTCGGAAGCCATAAAAAGATCCGGGAATGTTTACCTTCCTTATGTTTTTAATATAGCCGTAAAAGGAAGGCGTGACATACCTGTGGCTGACAGGCTGCAGGAAGAGGTGCTGGATAAGCTCAACAAATTCGCGAAAGGGACCGGGTTTATAAATATTTTACCGGACTCTGACGGTAAATTCAGAAGAGTGCCGCCCATAATAAAATATGGTGGAAAAGTTTATCCTCACGTTTGTTTTCTTGTATGGTCTGATATAGCGGGCAGTAAATACGAGGACATGAAAATAGAGCCGGGTAAAGCAGTGCGGCTCGGTAAGCTAAAAGTTCCGCTTGATACCAATTCCAACATAATAGTTAATTTTCCCGGCAAGTGGCAGGACACGTTCAGGCATTATTCGTATATAGACATAATAGATTCGCATATATCACTTAGTTTTCCTACGATAATAAAGAGAGAACCGACCCTTGACCTTACCCCGCTTAAAGACAGTATATGCTTTGTCGGGCTTACGGCAACAGCAACACCTGACGCTCATCCCTCGCCTTTTGATTCGCTTTATCCTGGCGTAGGAGTTAACGCGAGCCTCCTTAACAGTTTCATGACAGGAAAGTTCATTAAAAGGATAGATAAACTAACCAATATGTTAGTTCTTTTGGTCCTAGCCTTTATTACTTATATGGCTACTAAAAAAGGCAGGAAACTATTCGGCTTTTTACTTGTTTTTGTAATAGTGATCGCATATGTTCTGCTCGCGATCTTGCTTTTTATTTTATTCGGTTTATGGGTGGACATAATATATCCGGTCGTAACGGCCTTTTTCGTATATTTAGGGCTAACCTTTGCTAAGTATCTGGCCGAGGCCAATAAAACAGAGCTCATGGAAAAAGAGCTGGGCATTGCCACTAAAATTCAGCAAAGTTTCCTTCCTAAAGAAAACCCCGAGTTCCCGGGGCTTGACATAGCCGCGAAAATGATAACCGCGAAACAGGTAGGCGGGGACCTTTACGACTACGTAAAAATAGATGATGGACATTTCGGCATCATGATAGGGGATGTCAGCGGTAAAGGCGTTCCGGCAGCTCTTTACATGGCGCGTGTTGTAAGCGAGTTCAAAACCAGCGCCATAAGGGCAAATGATACGCGTCAGGCCATAACCCGTTTAAATAACAGGCTCTCGAACGAGGAAGGGGCAGGGCTTTTTGTTACTCTTTCTTATCTTGTGTTCGACATCAAGAATAAAGCGCTGAACTATTCAAGCGGCGGGCACCTGCCTGTAATTTTATGCAGGCAAAAGACAGGCGAAACGAAACTCTTGGACGCTAAAGACGGGATGCCTCTCGGGCTTTTTAGCGCAAGCTTCAGTCAGGAGAGCGCGGCCCTTGAACAGGGCGACGTCATAGTCCTTTACACCGACGGCGTTACAGAGGCGATGAACAATAAGAACGAAATGTTCGGCGAAGAAAAACTTGTTAATATCGTGAAAGAAAAAAGGCGTTTGAGCGCGGAAGAGCTTGTCAGCAGCATACAGGACGAGGTCGCGAAATTCGAAGGCAAGCAAAAAAAGCACGATGACACTACTGTCATAGTGATCCGCGTTGAGTGATTTACTTCGTTGAATATAACTTTCTCTGTGATATAATAACCTAGTATTTAATCCTGATATTTTGCCAGAGTGGCGGAATTGGCAGACGCGGCGGCCTCAAAAGCCGCTGATCTTTCCGGGGCGTTTGGGTTCAACTCCCTCCTCTGGCACCAGAAATCGAAAGATAGGGGCTGT
>CAZFLU010000054.1:0-6673 GCA_964519195.1 uncultured Planctomycetia bacterium
AAATACTATAAAACTTATCACATTAAATCCGTAAACCAGATCATCCGTTCCGTAATCATCCCGGTCACGCCAATGCTTGAGCTCGCCTCTTATTTCTGGTAACATAAATTTAGCTGTATTTACGCCATTAAAGTTTTTCCCGTTTTCTAAGCGTACAAATATATTTGAGGCTTTATCATTTAAAATAGTGATTTGCCTAAGTGCCTCTAAAGGCATAAAAATAGAGTTGTTAGCTATATAATCTTTAAAGTCTACAATACCTATAATTTTACAATAATAATCATAATAGACCTGTCTATTAAACTTATCCAAATTATGCTCTTTAATAAAAAAACCCTCTATATCCTTGTTTAGGGCAAGGCTATGTTTTTTGGGTATTTTTAATTCAAATCTTCTTTTTAGAAGTTTTCCCAGTATGATTTCTTTTGCGGTAGGGCTTGAGAAATATTTTCCTTTCGTAATATGTCTTCTCAACTCCATGACGTTTTCATCAAAATCGACACCCCAAACAGAAGTTACTATTCTGCTGCCTTCATATTCCAAAACGCATGGCATTTCAAGCATAGGTGTAATGCCTCTGATATTTCTATTATGATTTATTTTCCCTAATGTAGATGTTACATTATCCAAATAAGCATCCCCCCTTTTAGGTGCGATATATAAATGGCCGCTTACTTTCGGTATAAGACTTCCTATAGTTGTCTCGAATCCATAAAGCATAAATCTTGAAAAGAGCACATTTGCAAATAGAAACCCCAGAGCAGCAGATACAAAAAGAAGCGAAGCAAGATTGCTGAACATATCTTTTAAGGCTAAAAAAACGGCAAGTTTAAGATCTTTCATTAAGATAGTTTATTTCTTTATTAAATTATGTTTTTCACACTCTTTTGCTACAAAATCTGTTAATTTTTTATTGGATATCCTAAGGCCTTCGTCATCCATGGCGTTCTGATTACAGTATTTTATGCCAAGTTTTTCAAGTTCTTTAAGTTCAAGCTCTGATTTAGGGAATAAACCATGAAGTATAAGCGCTTTAGGTTTGTGGCTTGACTGCATCATAAAGGCCGCGAGCTGCTTTGTATCTTCCATGCTGAATAAGGAATCGTACATAATTATTATATCAGGGGAATATTGATAGACCCTCTCCATGATCTCTTTTTCATTCGTGTAAACTACGTTTGTTTCATACTCGCCTTCTACGAGGTCCTTGCCGGCAAAGTAGCCGCAGGTAAAGCCATATACCATTGGGTTTGGCTCAACGAACAAGAGCTTTGCTTTAGGTATTTTTTTGCTTGGGGCCTCTTCTTTTTCTTTTGTGGGATAAGCCCTGGTGCTTTTTGAAGCTTGAAGAACGTATCGTATCCGGTCTAACAGCTTCGATAAATCTATCGGCTTCGCGAAGAAGCCGTCTATATTAAGCTTTTCGACCTCTTCCTTCGCCTCTTTGTCATAAGCTGTCATTATAATGACTTTTGTCTTGGGTTTATGCTCTCTTATGTATTTCAGGACCTGTATACCGTCTACTCCTGGCATTCGTACGTCAAGAAGAACAAGGTCAAGAGATATAGATTTAATGATGTCCAACGCTTCTTTACCGTCAAAGGCCGATAACATATCGTATCCTATCGCGCTAAAAAAGCCTTTAAGGCTCATGGTCACTTCTTTTTCATCATCTACAACAAGAATTATGCCGTTTCTGTCCATAAGGCCTCTCTAGTTTTCTTTTCCGACTTCATTATCTTCCATCCATTTATCAAGTTTTTCTTTCTTAAAGCGCCATTGTCCGCCTATTTTAAAAGCAGGTATTTTCTTTTCATGCAATAGTTTATATAATGTAGCTCTGGATATTTTTAGATATTTTTTTACTTCATTAAAATCCATTAAGTTTTCCATGTTGCCTCTTCTTTATAAATATTTTACATACTTTTTAATCACTTTTAAGTAATATTAAGTATACTCAACGATATGGAATAAGTCAAATTGGAGCAATAATTTATTTTCCCAGGTCTCGTAGCTTTTTACCGCTTTTAAGATGCTCTTCTATTCCCTCGAGGCTTTGCCCCTTTGTCTCCGGAACAAAAAGATGACAGAAAATTATTCCGCCCACTGAAACTATAGCGTAAAACCAGAAGGCCCCGGATTTCCCTAATTTCTCTACAAGCGTGAGGAACGTTGCCGCGACTATCATGTTAAACCCCCAATTCCCGACAGTCGCAAGGCTCATTCCGCGGGCGCGGATCTTAAGAGGGTATATCTCCGCGATTATAAGCCAGAATATCGGGCCGAGGCTTATGGCGAAAAAAGCTATGTAGCCCATGACGCTCATAACGGCAAGCACCTTAAGCGCCAGCGTAAGCTGCGGCAGCCTGAAAACCAAACCGAGCGCCCCAAGGCTCAATACCATTCCTGTAAGCCCTATGTAAAGAAGGGGCTTCCTGCCGATCCTGTCTATAAGCCATATCGCTACAAGGGTCATGATAACGTTCACCACTCCTACGCCGATAGTCGCGAGTATAGAAACTTTGGCAGAAGCAAATCCGGCAAATTCGAATATGGTAGGAGCATAATATATTATGGTATTTATTCCCGTTACCTGCTGAAAAAAAGCTAGCCCTATTCCTACGAAAAGCGCCGGCCGTATCCACGGATCAAAAAGTTCTTTCCATGAAGCTTCTTTTACAGTAAGCGATCTTTGTATCTTTTTTATTTCTTTTTCCGCGTTCTCCTCATTTCCCATGCGCGCCAGCACTTCTTTTGCTTCGCTTATTCTTTGCTGGCTCACAAGCCATCTAGGGCTTTCGTACAGGGCCAGCATCCCGACCAGCAGCACGAGCGCAGGAATTGCCCCGAGAGCGAACATCCACCTCCAGCTATGACTGCCTGATAACATGTAATCCACGATGTAAGAGACCACTATGCCGCAAGTTATCATTAGCTGGTTAAGAGATACGAGCGCCCCGCGCGCTTCTTTTGGAGAGATTTCAGAAATATAAAGCGGAGCTGTATAAGAAGCGACGCCTATGGCTATGCCTATAAGTATTCTGAATACCAGAAGGGCCGGTACTGTGTTGGAAAAAGCAGCCCCGATAGCGCCCATGGAAAATAATATTGCCGTTACTATGATAACTTTTTTTCTGCCGAACTTATCCGCCAGGGACCCGCTTAAAAGCGCTCCTATGACCGCTCCGAGCAACACCGCGCTTACTACTCCTTCTTCCATGGCCGCTGTAAGTTTAAATTGATCCTTTATAAAAAGTATGGCTCCGGAAATAACGCCGGTATCATAACCAAAAAGAAGGCCCGCAAGAGCCGCTACAAAAGCTGTAAGATAAATGAAAATATTAATTTCGCTTTGTCCCGAAAGTTTGCTTTCTTCACCCATGCGCCCTCCTTGTTAGTTACCGGACCGGATCTTTACTCTTCGCTATCTTGTTTTCTGGCAGAAGATGATTTCGTAAGTTCAAATCGGTTAAGGAATTTGTCCTGGAATTCCTGCATATAAAGATAAATGCCGGGCGTTACGAAAAGAGTAACTACCTGGGCAAAAAGAAGCCCTCCCGCCACAATTAGCCCGAGCGGCCTTCTGGAGGCGCCGTCAGCTCCGTAACCTAGCGCGATAGGCATGGCCCCTATGATAGTTGAGGCCCCGGTCATTAGTATTGGGCGGAATCTCACTATGCACGCATTATAGATAGCGTCAAAGCTTGTTGTTTTTCCGGCGCCTTCCTCAAGATTCTGCTCGGCAAAATCTATCATGATAATACCGTTTTTAGAAACTATACCTAGCAGCATGAATATACCTATGTAAGCGTAAAGTGAAAGCTCCGAGCGAAATATGAGAAGCGTGAGCACACCCCCGAATGCCGCTACAGGAAGTGTTGTTAAAATAGTGAACGGGTGTATATAGCTTTCGTAAAGTATGCCCAAAACTACATACATTAAAAATACAGCAAGTATGATAAGTGGAAGCATGTTTGATACTGCTTCTTCAAATTCCTGCGCTTCTCCCTGAAACTGACCGCTGGCTCCGGGAGGCAGAAGGTCCGCGGCAACTTGCTCTATCGCTTTTGTGGCCTTTCCAAGAGGTACGTTTTCTTCAAGGTTGAATGAAAGTGTCGCGGAATTCATCTGGTTATAATGGGGAACGTTCTGCGGTCCTACCCCGAGCTCCTGTGTAACAAGCGAACTTAAAGGCACGAGTTTATTTGTAGTGCGAGAACGAAGATATATGTGAGATAAGTTTTCCGGATATTTTTGATATTTTTTGTCAAGCTCTACAATTACCCAGTATTGGTCAATTTCGTTCTTGTAAAGAGTGGTCTTCCCTTGGGCAAACGCCAGACTAAGCGCATATTCTATATCCTGGGCAGTGATGCCGAGGGTAGAGGCCCTGTTCCTTAATATATCTATATTAAGCTGCGGCATGTCGAGCTTTACGCTATTTTGTATGTCCACGACCCCGGGTATCTCTCTCATCTTGGCTTCAAGTTCCATCGCCGCCTTATACAATGGATCGCGGTTTTCCCCGCTTATTATATAGGAATATTGACAGCCGCTCGCGGTACTTTCGCCTCCGGTGCTTACAGTGAGCGCGGGTATGGGCTCTATAAAAACAAAACCGTACGGAAGGTACAAGAGGTTTTTTCGTAGTTCCGCGGCTACCCTTTGAATAGGCTCTCTTCCCTTTACACCCATACCTTTAAGGACAGCGTAAAATATCCCTGTTGATTGGTCAGCGCCTGTCTGAAGCCCTGTAACCGAAACTATTCTTTCTATGCTTTCATTTTCGGAAATTACCCGATTTGCGGCATCCTGGAATTTACTCATCCCCTTTGAGGAAGTTCCGAGAGGGACTTGCATGAGCCCCACTATCGCGCCGCTATCGCCTATAGGAATAAATGTTTTGGGCAAAAGCCCCATCAGCCATATTGTTCCGGCAATACATACTATCCATATCCATATCGCGACTATCTTATGATGAAGGACCCATTTTAAGGCCACTCCGTATTTTTTTATTACTCTTTTTAAAAAATTTGTCATGAAAACTTGCATTTTAGTTTCATGCGCCTTTTCTTTTTCTTTAGGTTTTAACATGCGCGAACACATCATTGGCGTAAGTATGAGAGCGAATATCGTGGAAACAACTATCGCTCCGATTACTGTGAGCGCCAACTCCCTAAAAAACCGGCCTACAATACCGCTCATGAAAACAAGAGGAACAAACACAATGATAAGAGAAACGCTTGTAGATATTACGGTACCTGTGATCTCGCTCATGCTTTTTATCGCGGCTTTAACAGGCTTAAAGCCTTCTTCTATGTGTCGCACAGTGTTCTCAAGCACGACGATCGCGTCATCAACAAGAAATCCCACTGAAAGCGTAAGCCCCATAAGAGAAAGGTTGTCTAAACTAAAACCCGCGGCAAGCATTATCGCAAATGTCCCAAAAATAGTGGCGGGAAGCGTAATGCTTGGTATGATGGTTTCCGAGAGGCGTCCTAAAAATAAAAATATTATCATTATAACAAGCGCTATGGCTATAAAAATAGTATTTTTAACATCTTTAACCGATTCGATTATGGATAATGACTGGTCGTAGAATATATCTATGCTCACGGAACCCGGAACCTCTTTTCTTAAGGTCCCGATCGTTTCCTTTACTCTTTGCGCCAGGGCTACGGTGTTAGCCCCGCCTTCTTTGGTAACTGCTACGTGCACGTTATTGCTTCGCCATTTATCTCCCCTTTTCCATGACATAACCCTTGTCACGTCACTCTGCACGCCGTCAATGCATCTGGCTATTTCTCCCAGGTAAAGAGGGGCGCCATTTCTGTAACCGACAATAAGTTTCGCGTAATCTTCGGCTTTAAAAAGCTGGCCCTGGGGCTCTATTGAAAAGGTCCGGAACGGGCCGTCAAGGCTCCCGGCCGGTATAATAACAGTGCCTGTTTTTATGGCCTCGGCTACCTCATCTATGCTCACGTCATATGAAGCGAGTTTATTCGGGTCAACTTGCACTCTTATTGCGGTCTGTGTTCCCCATACGTCCACTTTGGAAACCCCTTCTATCATGCTAAGGCGTTGAGCTATTATGGTATTTCCGTAATCATATAATTGTCCCGGAGTAAGTGTATCAGAAGTTACTAAAATGTGCACAATAGGCTTATCGGAAGGATTTGTTTTCTGATAAGTCGGAGGCTGCGGAAGGTCGCTGGGCAGGTTTGCCGCAGCGCGCGATATTGCCGCCTGCACGTCCGGAGCCGCCAGATCCACGCTAAGGTTAAGATCGAAAGTAAGCGTGATCTGGGACTGGCCTTCAGTATTGCTCGATATAATACTTTTAAGGCCTTGTATTTGCATGCATTCATTCTCAAGAGGTTTGGCAACAGTCGAAGCCACCATCGCAGGACTCGCTCCCGGATAAATTACATTTATAACTATTACGGGAGATTCCACAACCGGAAGATCGCTTACGGGCAGGTTAAAATAAGCTACAAAACCGAACAGCACTATAGTTATTACTATAAGTACGGTGGTAATGGGTTTACGTATAAAAATTTCGGAAAATGTCATTTTTTATTTTTTTGTTTGGTTTGCTGGTCAATCACTTCTTTAACAGGTGTTCCCGGGGCAAGCCCAAGTTGCCCCGCGATAACCACTTTCTCTCCTGGTT
>CAZFLU010000055.1:0-6666 GCA_964519195.1 uncultured Planctomycetia bacterium
ATAGCAAGATATTTCAGAATCTTTTTATTAACATGGTGCGGGCGGGCGAATCAAGCGGCACGCTGGACAGCATACTTGACAGGCTTGCGGGGTATCTTGAGAAAACCAGCAGCCTTCAAAAGAAAATAAAATCCGCTCTCGTGTATCCCGCGGCTGTTACAACGATGGCGCTTGCCATAACTGTTTTTCTCATGCTAAAGGTCGTGCCCGTGTTCAAGGATATATACGCGGACTTTGGCGCGGAACTCCCGATGCCTACGCAATTCATGATAGCGCTTAGCGATTTCATCCGCCATTATTTTTATATCGCTATAGGCGCTATCGGCGTTCTTATATTCGCGATAAACAGATATGCCGCTACCCCCGAGGGAAGCCTTCGCATTGACGGCATCAAACTGAAACTTCCGATATTCGGGATTCTTATCAGGAAAGTCGCTGTGGCTAAATTCACAAGGACCCTGTCCACCCTGATAAAGAGCGGGGTCCCTATCCTGGGTTCTCTGGAAATAGTAAGTAAAACAGCCGGGAACAAAGTCGTTGAGAACGCTGTGGCAAGCGTTAAAACAAATGTAAGAGAAGGAGAGCCCATAGCCGACCCTCTTGCCAGGAGCGGAGTATTTCCTCCAATGGTGGTTCGCATGATATCGGTAGGAGAAAAGACGGGTGAACTTGAAAAGATGCTAAGTAAGATAGCGGATTTCTACGATGAACAAGTTGACACCGCGGTAAGCGGGCTCACGAGCCTTATAGAGCCATTGATCATAGCGTTTTTAGGAATAGTCATAGGCGGCCTCGTTGTTTGCATGTTCCTTCCTATATTGAAATTATCAACCGCATTGACCGTTTAGTTTACCGCTGCCTTGACTTTGTCTTGTATGGTGTGATATACTAGATTTGATGGGCCCTGCGGGGCAGAAAGCGAGGTGGGAAATATGATGAAGCTAAAGAAAAAGGGTTTTACGCTGGTTGAGATTATGATAGTTGTGGCAATTATAGGTTTATTAGCGGCCATAGCGATACCTAATTTCGTTAAGGCGAGGGATGCCGCGCGAAGAAGCGCGTGTATAGCAAACCTGAAACAGATCGACGGCGCGAAGCAAATTTGGGCTCTTGAGGAAGAATCATCGGATACAGCAACTCCAGGGTGGGGAGACCTTACCCCGGATTATCTGAAGAAAACTCCTAGCTGTCCGGGAGACGGGGATTATACCATAAATGCTGTAAGCGCGGATCCTGTTTGCTCGCTATCACCGGATGCTAGCGGAAGCCATCGTCTGTAAGAGATCGTTTCAACTTGCGAAAAAAAAGCGGTGCTTTAAAAAGTGCCGCTTTTTTTGTATAATATTTCTCAATGAAAATAAGCATAATTTTATTTTTAATTCTAGGCCTTGGTTTTATAATATATAGTAATGCCCTTGGCGGAGATTTTGTATGGGATGACATAGGGTTTATCATATATAATGATTACATAAAGGATATTTCACTTTTTCCGACTTTCTTTAAATCAGCCGACGCGCTGGCCAAAGGCTCACTTGCCGCGGAAAATTACAGGCCATTTCTGGTTTTTTCATATGCCATCGATTACGCGTTATGGAGGCTCGATCCGCTTGGCTATCACCTGATAAACATTCTTTTACACACGATTAATGCGATGCTTGTTTTTTGGCTTTTAATGCTGATAACAAAGCAAAAATTTTTGGCCGCGGTTACCGCGATTTTTTTTCTCGCGCACCCCATACAAACAGAATCGGTTGCATGGATCTCGGGTAGGGCGGATGTTCTCTTTTTATTTTTTTATTTAGCGTCATTTATTTTTTATATTAAATACCGGAAAGAAGGAGGGAAGCTTTTCTACATCGGAGCACTTTTTTTATTCTGCGGGTCTTTACTTTCAAAAGAGATGGCGGCCAGCCTGCCAGCGATCTTGATCTTATTTGATCTACTATATCAGGATAAAGATAAGATCGTAGATAAGGTAATTCGATATTTTCCATTTTTTCTGATCCTTGAAGTTTTTATCATAATACGGCTGAATGTTTTAGGGCGCCTTGCTCAATGCGATTGGTGGGCCGGCACTTTTTATGAAACAATGCTTAGCATGTCACGCGGCACGATCTATTACATTCGTTTGCTATTTTTTCCTATAGGCCAATGCGCGGATTATGTCAGCTTTCCAACGACCCACTCGATCAAGGACCCGGCGGCTTATCTTTCTATAATTTCAATATTACTGATCTTTACGTGCGCAATTACTCTAAGGAAAAAACATAAGAGCGCGACATTCGCGATTTTTTGGTTTTTCATTACACTCGCTCCGGCTGCCAATTTTATCCCAATAAGAATACTTATCGCCGAGAGATTTTTATACGCGCCCTCAATAGGCTTTTGTGTTATTCTCGCGCTTATACTTAACAGGATATATAAAAATGGAAAATGCGGTTATATTGAAAAAACCGTATCGTTTTTTTGTGCAGGTGCTATTTTAATAACATATTCTTATCTGACTATGGACCGAAATAAAGTGTGGCTTGAGGCGACATCGTTTTCAGAGGATATTGTAAAAAAGTATCCTGATAATAAGCGGGCGCATCACAATCTTTCCCTGGCTTATTATGCAAGCGGGAATAAGTATATGTCGCTGCATCATGTTAAAAAGGCGCTTGAGATCGCCCCGGATTATACTTCCGCGCGCAAGATGCTTGCCGTGCATTATATTAATAGCGGAAACCTGGAAGAAGCTATAGAAGAATGCAACAAGGTTCTAAAATATGACCCCGATTCGAAAGACACTCATAATTATCTGGCATTTATATATGTTGTTCAAGGGAAGCATGACCTTGCCGCGAAGGAATACAGAAAAGCTCTCGCGAAGGACCCTTCTTATATAGAGGCAAAAATCGGATTAATTAATATTAGCCTTCTCAAAGATGAGCGAAAAAAAGCGATCAGCGAAATAAATAGACTTTTGGAAGAGCCGGCGCCTATTCATGGCCGCACTATCATGGCCGCTGAATACCTTAGGCTTGGCGAGCTTTATGCCAGAGAAGGGGACCTTGGAGCGGCGAAAGATGCCTGGCAAAAAGTATATGATAATTTTAAGGAACAATATTGGTTCAATAAGATAGCGGGATATCTTATAGATGAAATTCAGCTTGAGGTCATTCTTGCGGATATCAAAGATTGGGAGCCGGATTTTAAAGTATTTTTCTATTACTTTGCCGGGATAAAAAAGGAGACATTAGGCGATGAGGAAGCCGCGGTCGATTATTATAAGAAAGCCGCTTTAGTTAATGACGCGCGCCTGAATCAATTACAGATATTCGCGGTAAAAAGAATGAATGATATAAAAAATAAGGAGAAATAATGCTGTCAGGAAAAAAAATAATTGTTGTGATGCCGGCTTATAACGCGGAAAAGACAATAAGGCGGACATATTCTGATATCCCGAAAGATATCGTAGATGAGGTAATAGTGATCGATGATTATTCGACCGATAAAACAATTGAAACAGCGAAAGGAGTAGGGCTAAAGGTGTATGCTCACGATAAAAATAAAGGTTACGGCGGCAATCAAAAAACCTGCTATCAAAAAGCGATCAAAAACGGAGCCGATATAATCATAATGCTCCATCCCGATTACCAGTACCCGCCTAAGCTTATAACAGCCATGGCCGGCCTTATATCTTCCGGCATGTTTGACATAGTTCTTGGTTCGCGCATATTAGGCGGCTACGCATTAAAGGGCGGCATGCCGATCTATAAATATATCGCGAATAGATTTCTTTCACTCTTTGAAAACCTCCTTTTAGGACAGAAGCTTTCAGAGTACCATACCGGCTATCGGGCTTTTTCTAAGGAAGTTCTTGAATTGCTTCCAATACTGGAAAATTCAGATGATTTTGTTTTTGATAATCAGATTTTAGCGCAAGCTGTTTATTTTGGATGTAAGATAGGCGAGATCACCGCGCCTTCACAATATACGAAAGAATCTTCATCGATAAGCCTAAAAAGAAGCGTCATCTATGGATTAGGAGTGATCTTGACCGCGATAAAATTCCTCCTGCAACGCGCGGGGATCGCCAAATTTAAGATCTTTGACAAAGAGGGCAGTAAGCTACCGAAGCTTTAAGAAAAGATTTTCACGCATATCCTTAGGCGCTTCATATAGATAGAATTTTTCACTGAAATCCGGAGCGGGCGAATAGGGGAGAAGGCCAAACGGATGCCCGTAAAAGCCCCCGTTATTCATTATGCTGAAAGGACCGCGTTCCGAGTAAATGTAAGCCCTGTAAGGATCATTTATCTCGGATAAAAGACCGAAAAATACCGCCGCGCCGGATGACGGAGCGATAATAATGTCGCCCTTCCTAACTTCCGCATTGGCAAAATCCAGAGGCTCAAAACCTTCTTTTTCCATATAATATTGGAATCCGTGATGCCCTGTGAATAAAACACGCCTGTCAAAAAGGCCGCGTTTTACTATTTTCGGAAAATCCTTGTGAGTTTTCGCTAAAAGGAGATCGGACCAAGAAACAGAAATTGTGATAAAAAAAAGCGCGGCGCAGGCTGCGGCAAATACCTTTTTTTCGAACATCATGGAAACGTCAGAACGTTCTATAATATAAACCAGGGCAATCGCCAGGGGCGCGCTAAGAAGTAGCAAGAATCTTGCCGCGATCGTGTAGTTCGTAATAGCGATCATGGAGTTCAAAACTATCCATGACAAAAGAAAGTTAAAATCTTTATTATCGCGCTTTCTGAAATAGAATAAAAACACGCTCAAAAAAGCCGAAAGCGTAAAAAATATAAATAAAAACACAGGGAAAATATTATTTTTCGTAGTTATTGATCTGAAGAAATTGCTTGAGAACATGGAGATGATAGCGCTGGCGAGAAGGAGTGACGCAAACCGGAAAAAAGTTTTTATTTTAATTTTTGACACAATAAGAGGCAGAAAAAATATCACAAAAAGCATGCAGCCGCTCAAGAAAATAAGAAAAACAGAAAAATTGGCCATAAACCATTCAAACGCTCCGGATTTTTCCCAGAAAAAAGTAACCCCGCGCGACAATGTTAAAAAATGCGGAATTCCGTAAAAATGAATTCCGTGCGCGCCCCAGATGAAAAGAAAAATTATCGGGACAAAAAACGCGAGGGCGGATTTTCGAAGACTTACGCCATATGTAATATTAAAAAAAGCAAAGACAATAAGAACGCTTGCCGCGGTATATTTTGAAAATATTGCCATGCTAGCGATAGAGCCTGCTAAGAAAAATAATATTTGTTTATTTTTTTCATTTGCTTTCAGATAAACGAGTATACTAGTTAAGTAAAACGCCAGCTGCGGGATGTCGGACATTATGCTTGTTGCCGACACAAAAAAAGCCGGGCTAATGGCCAGGAAGATAGCAGGCATTATCGCGCTTTTAACAAAGCGTTTCGCGATCAAGTAAAGAGAAGAGAGCGTAATTACGGGGAATAAAAGGAAAAACGCGTGTAAAGGTATCTCTTTTTCACCGAAAAAATGAATAACAACAGCTATAAAGTAGGACACCAGAGGCGGATTTTTTATCGCGTGCCAGCCCGGATTATCAGTGCCGGACCAGTTTATAACAAAATCGTATGGCTGAAGAGGATCATTCAATATGCTGCGAGCAGAGTAAAGAAAAAGCGTATCATCAACGTGGAAAGGCTTATTTAAAAATAGAGAAAGCGCGACGGCAAGGGCAAATATAGTTAAGATGATAGCTTTATTTTTCACAAAAAATGTATATACCGGAGAAACCATATGCTAAATTATACATTTTGGCGCGCGTGAAATCAAGCATTATAGCTTTTGTTAACTTGACACGGTCATTATTATATGATAATCTTATGATTAATAATATCCCGATGAAAAAACAAGACACAACCAAAAGAGAGGCCCGGATAGGGCTCGATATTGGAAGCAAAATAGTCAAAGCGCTCGAGGTGTCTTGTGAAAAAGGCGAATATTCGATAGCTAAGCTCGCCTTCGCTCAGATCAACCCTCCTTTTGATCCTTCGGAAACACAAAAAACAGTAAATACTGTTCTGAAAGAACTTAATTCTTCAACAAAAAACGTGAACACATCTCTATCTGCCCCGAACGCCCTTGTGCGCTTCATTAACATGCCGCGGATGAAGGAAGAAGACCTGAAAAGATCCCTGGAATTTGAGGCGGAGAAATATATACCGTTCGACATACACGAAGTTATAACTGACGCTGAAATACTTGATGGATCCCTCGCGGGTGGCAAAGAAATGCGCGTTCTTCTCGCGGCCGCGAAAAAGGAAGCCGCGCTTAGCCGTATCGAAATGCTCAAAAAACTGGGATTCGCGACAAGCGTAATCGACGTTGACAGTTTTGCCTGCTTCAACGCGTTCTCTTTTTCATCCGAGAAAATAGATCCCGCGAAAAGTTACGCTCTTTTGAACGCGGGCAATAGCCAGACAAACGTTGTTATAGCTAAAGGCGATGATCCGCTTTTTATCAGGGATATCCCCATCGGCCTCAAAGAAGAATCACCGGAAACAGAAGAAACACTAAAGCAGACGATCGGTACCCTCGCGGATGAGCTCCGGCTTTCATTTGGCTATTATGAGAATCAGTTCGGATCCAGCATAAGCAATATCTATATATCAGGCG
>CAZFLU010000056.1:0-6630 GCA_964519195.1 uncultured Planctomycetia bacterium
CTTAAGATGAAACAAATAGTAATAATAAGCGGAAAAGGCGGAACAGGAAAAACAATCATTACAGGCGCGTTCGCGGCATTATCCAAGAATAGCGTAATGGCGGACTGCGATGTTGACGCCGCAGATCTTCACCTGCTTCTTAAGCCAACTATCAGGGAAAAGCATGAGTTTCGCAGCGGAAAAACAGCTTTTATAGATAAAGAAAAATGCAGTAATTGCGGAAAATGCATAGAGCTTTGCCGTTTCGGAGCTATAAGCAAGGATTTTATAATAGACGGCGTAGCTTGCGAAGGCTGCGCGTTTTGCGGTTTCGCGTGTCCGAAGGGGGCCATACAGATGATAGAAAACTCTTCGGGCGAATGGTTTATTTCTGATACGCGATTTGGGCCATTAGTGCACGCTAAGCTCGGGATAGCGGAAGAAAATTCAGGAAAACTCGTTTCATTAGTTAGGAAAGAAGCGAAAGCCCTTGCTGAAAAAAAAGGGGCGGACTGGGTAATAATAGACGGAGCGCCGGGAATAGGGTGCCCTGTGATCGCCTCTCTTTCCGGGATAGACTCGGCAATAGTGGTAACAGAGCCGACATTATCAGGGCTTCACGACGCTGACAGAGTGATGCAAGTAGCCAGACATTTCGGCATATTATCAAAACTCATAATAAATAAACACGATCTCAATCCGGACATGACACTTAAGATCGAGAAATATTGCGCGAATAATAAAGTAGAAGTGATAGGAAAAGTACCTTTCGACAGGGCTGTCGTAAAAGCAATGGTTTCCGGAAAAACTGTGGTAGAATATCCGGGGGGCAAGGCTAAAGAAAAAATCCTTAATATCTGGGGCAGGCTGCAACAAAACTTGACATGAGAACATATTTAGAATGCATACCGTGTTTTTTTAAACAGGCGCTCGAAGCGGCTATTCTGGCCGGCGCTAATAAGAAGCAGCAGAAACGCATACTTGAGGCGGTTGCCTTGAGTGTTCCGCATTTTTCTCTTCGGCTTAGCCCCCCGGAGATGGCGCACAATGTATATGGCGCCGTGACGCGCATAACAGGCAAAAAAGACCCGTACGCTAAAATAAAAGAAAAAAGTAACAGGCTCGCATTACGTATTTACCCGAAACTTAAAAAGAAAGTAGCCTCTTCAGAAGATAGGCTATTAACGGCGATCGAGCTTGCCATAGCCGGCAATATAATTGACTACGGAGTAAAGAATTCCTTAAATGTAAAAAAAGAGCTTGATAAGATATTGATCATCGAGAACAAGGTTATAAAAAATGAGAAAAGGTCACTTTTTAATTATAAAGATTTAAGAAATGCGCTGAAAAAAGCAAAAAATGTTCTTTATCTGGCTGATAACGCCGGCGAAATTGTATTTGACCGCGTGCTAATGGAGGAAATAAAGTGTATGGACAGGAAAAAGGAGATCATCTGCGCCGTAAAGGAAGGGCCTGTCATAAATGACGCGCTCCGTAAGGACGCGCGAATCTCAGGCGTTTCAAAGCACGCGAAGATCATTTCATCAGGGCTTGATCTTCCGGGAACGGTTCTTTCTTCCTGCTCAAAAGAGTTCCTTAAAATATTTAACAAAGCCGACATCGTAATAAGCAAGGGACAGGGGAATTTCGAGTCTTTATCAGAGGCCAAGAGAAGCATATTCTTTCTTTTCATGGCAAAATGCCCGGTAGTCGCAAGGCACATTGGGTGTAAACTCGGGGACATTATTTTGTTAAACGCAAAAAGGACTAAATGCGCATAAAGGTCATATTTGACAAAGTAGCGCAAAATAAAAAGCTGAATGCCGGATGGGGCGTTAGTTTTCTTGTGAACAAAAATATATTATTCGACACCGGAGAAAAAGGCGCGTATGAACGCGTTCACGCGGGTGAATTTCTTAGGCTGCTTAAGGAAATGGCCCCCGATGAAGATAAATTTTATAAAAAAGGATACAAAGAAGTCGAGGGAGAAATAAGGAAGAAAAAAAGAAAGTGACACTTTTTGACAAGCATTACAAAAGATATGACGCGTGGTATGAGAAAAATAAACTTGCGTACCTTTCCGAAATAAAGGCAATAAAAAAAGTCCTCCCTAAAAAAGGAAAAGGCCTTGAGATCGGAGTGGGCACAGGGAGATTCGCCTCATCTTTGGGGATCAGATTCGGAATAGATCCTTCTCAAAATATGTTAAAAATAGCGGCGAAAAGAGATATTGACACGCGAAAAGCGCAAGGAGAGCGCATTCCCTACGGAAGCAGCTTTTTTGACTACGTGGCTATTATCATTACGATATGTTTTGTAAAAGATCCTTCAAGGGTTTTGCGCGAATCAAAAAGGGTTTTAAAAAAAGGCGGCAGAATCATAATAGGAATTATAGATAAAGAAAGCTTCCTGGGCAAGTTTTATCAAAAAAAAGAAAGTATATTTTATAAAAAAGCCAAATTCCTAAGCGTAAAAAACGTAAATACCCTGCTTCGAAACTCGGGATTTTCGGATTTCCGTTATTATCAAACCATATTTTCATTACCCGGGGACATGAGATCTGTCCAAAAGCCCCAAAAAGGCTTTGGCAAAGGCAGTTTCGTGGTAATTTCCGCTAAAAAGCCCTAACAGCGCAACTCTTTTTCCAATAAATCATTGCAAGAGCTTCGCATTTAAGTTAAAATTGAGCCTGGGAACAAATTTGCTTAAAACAAGAAGGAGCATAAAAATGGACTGGAAAATATTTCTTACTACTTTTACCGCCATATTTTTCGCGGAACTTGCCGATAAAACCCAACTTGTCGGAATAAGCATGACTGCCAAATCAAACAAGCCTTTCAGCGTTTTATTTGGGTCTGTTTCCGCTTATATAATAGTAACGGCAATATCCGTAATAATAGGAGCTACGCTTTCAAAATATATCAGACCCGAACTGGTAAAATATTTCGGGGCATCTGTTTTTATTATTATAGGTATATTGATGTTTGCCGGAAAAGTGTAAAAAGTAGAGACTTTAAAAAATTTTAACAAAAGGAACTAAGATGCTAAAGGATATCATAAATAAATGCAACGCGCTGAAAATTTATGAAAAGCGAGAGGAAACTGACGCTTATTTTGAAATAGTATTTTATACGAAAGACCTGAATATATGGGAAGAAACTCTTTCGAGTTTTTTCGGCGCGCCCGTCAAACCCACAGGATTAAAACCTACCAGAGACGATGCCGGCATTACAAAAAATTATGGCGGATTACAAGCGAACCAGACATTGTATAAAAATGAATCCAAAACAGGCACGGTGATCGCGATGCTGTGGCCCTGGCAAGATAAGACGCATATCACGCTGAAGATCGTTTCAACGCGATAATTATATGAAAAAACGCAAGAAACCGGAACTCGTAGCTCCCGCCGGAGACTGGCCGTCACTGCGCACAGCCATAGAGAACGGAGCTGACGCCGCATACTTCGGCATTAAAAACTTGAGCATGAGGCACTGGGCCGGAAACTTTGACATGCTTGAGATGGAGAAAGTAATGCGCGCGCTTCACGAAAAACATAGAAAAGGATACCTCGCGCTCAACACTATCATATATAACAGTGAGATCAAAAAGATCCACGCTATACTAAAAGAGGCAAAAAGAACAAAAGTGGACGCTGTTATATTATGGGACATGGCTGTTCTAAAAGAAGTAAAAGCTCTGGGGCTAAGGGCGCATCTTTCCACGCAAGCGAGCGTTTCAAATTTCGAAGCTCTCAAATTTTATTATTCATCAGGCGTCAGAAGATTTGTTCTTGCCAGGGAATGTTCGTTATCCGACATAAAAGAAATAATAAAAAACATAAAAAAAGAAAAACTAAATGCCGAAATAGAAGTTTTTGCGCACGGAGCTTTATGCGTCAGCATATCGGGAAGGTGTTTTCTTTCGCAGCATTCCTTTGGAAAATCCGCGAACAGGGGCATGTGTTACCAGCCCTGCAGGCGCGAATTTCTAATACAGGATACGGATGATAAAGGCGCGGAATACGTAATAGGGAAAGACTATATCTTGAGCGCCAAAGACTTATGCGCCATAGACTTTATTGACGAGCTTATAAAGGCCGGCATTGACGCATTTAAAATAGAAGGCAGGATGCGCTCCCCTGAATATGTGGGAGAAGTAACAGCCGCATACAGAAAGGCCATAGATTCATATTTTGCAGGCACTCTCAATGAAAAAAAGAAAAAAAATATGAAAAAAGATCTTACGAGCGCTTATAACAGGGGATTTACATCAGGTTTTTTCTTCTCGCAAGATAATAAAACAGGCAGCCCTGATGGAACAAGCGCGCATGAGAAGATATATCTCGGCAAGGTCGTGAATTTTTATAATAAAATAAATGTAGCGGCAGTTTCGGTTGTAAACAATGGCCTTGAAAAAGGGAAAAACGTTCTTATTTACGGCAAAACCACTCCGGCGCGCACGGCGAAAATAGATAAAATACAAAAAGATCATAGATCAGTAATGAAAGCCTCAAAAGGGGACGCTATTTCCATAAAACTGCCGTTTAAAGCAAGGCGTAATGATAAAGTATTTTTGTATGAATTAAAAAAATGAGATACGAAGTCGACCCTTATAACAGGCTTATTCTAAGATCCGGCAAAAGATCGGATCTGCATAAATTCCGCAAAGTCCTGGATGGCAGATTCAAGGTTAAAAATAACGAGCTTTCATATCACGTCAAATCTCCCGCATCAGGCGATAAAAATGAGCCTCATCAGATAAAACTTAAAGGAAAATGGTCCCTGACTGACAACCACGACCTGCGCATTACTCTGGATAAACTGGGGAGAGAAACACTGGGCGATGAGGTAACCTTACAAGGCGGTATACTGGACGTAAAAGCAAATTCGATCTTATTTGCCGTTACTACCCGGACAAAGGAAAACGCGCATTCTACATACATTCTTGATCTTAAGGGCGTCTGGCGGGCGGATGAAAATAACAGGCTCTTATTTCACGTGAAAAAAACAAGCGGCAAGCACGATATTCTTACATTTAAGGGGATCTGGGAAGTAAACAAAAATCACGAAATTATCTATCAATATGAAAAAAAGGAGCTAATAAAGAAAAAAAGCAGAACGCATACGCTTACATTTAAAGGGCATTGGGACATAAAAGATAAGATCAGAATAGCGTACGCATTAAGCGGTAGCGGCGATTCCGAATTTCATTTCACATCAAGCGCAGGCATCTTTAAGGAAAATTACATTAAATATGAATTAGGGATCGGACTAAATAAGAAAACGGGACCGGTAAGGCGCAGCGTTACTTTGTTTGGCGCGTGGAAAATAACAAGGAACGCGGGGCTTATTTTTGAAACAAAATACGCGAATAAGAAGGTTCATGCCGCTACTTTCGGAGCGGAAGCAAGGCTTTCCGGTAAGGATACGATATTATTTAAACTTAAAAACAATATAGAGAACAGGGACATAGGAATAAGCGTAAAACTATCGCGTAAAGTCCTGAAAGGTAACGGCGAGGCATTTATGCGCGTCTTAAGATCAAACCGCGGATCCGCGGTATATGTGGGCATCGCCCGGGGGTGGTGAGCTTAAAAGCTTGCTGTAAGCGCATTTCGCATGTATACTTTATAAAGAAAATTTTCTAAAGGATAAAAATGCAGAACAAAAAAACAATACTTGTTATAGATGACGAAAAGGATTTTGCCGAAACAATAAAAATGATGCTTGAAACCGTGGATGAATATGAAATAATCATGGCCCACGACGGGAAAGAGGGCATCAAGAAAGCCTGCATGGCAAAACCGGACCTGATACTTTTAGATATTACGATGCCGGAAATGGACGGCATCCAGACGCTGAAATTATTGAAGGAAAACGACGCTACCGTAAAAATACCGGTTATCATGGTCACGGCGCACGATGAAGACGTTTTTAAAATAAAATCGGCTCAACTTTATAACGAGGACTATATTACAAAACCCGTAGAAACAAAAGTCCTTCTTTTAAAGATAGAGCAAGTTCTGAAAAAAAGATGAAAACCCGAGAAATATGCCTGATCTGACAGATTTTAAAAAATACAGATACGTATATTTAGCCGTAACAACAACACTGGCGATCTTGTTGAGCTTGCTCGCAAAACCTTTATATTACAATGTCTATATTGACATAGGCGTTACCCCGCCGGAGACTGTGCGAAATACGGATTTCAGCTGGATAACCGTTAATGAGTGGTTCAATACACAGGCATATATGATCAAGAGCCCGCAAGTCTTGGGCGAGATCGAGGACCCCGCATTCCCGAAAGACAAGCTGGAACAGATCGTTTCAGTGAAAAGGCTGGGCGCCTCGGACATAATAAGGGTCCGCGTCCGTTCCGCAAACGACCCCGACGAATTAAAAAGTGTATTGCAAAAAATAGCGGATTCATACATAAAGGCAGTAGCCCTTCCGGGATCCGCGCAGGAGAGACCTTCCGGGCCCTCAAAAGAAGATTACAGGAAAGTATACGATACGCTGGCCAAAAGACAGCCGGAAATAAAGAACGCTATCGATGAAGAGAATAAGTCTTTAGCGAATTTAACGCATGAATTAAACAAACTTGAAAAAGAAAGCCCGGACCTGAAAGAGATCGAAGCAAATGTAAAAGAAA